>JAKAHU010000271.1 GCA_021825385.1 Chloroflexota bacterium
GGCCGCCGCCAACGGGCGCGCGGACCACGCCTCCCGGCCGGTCCTGCGGCCAGCTCTCGACCAGCCCGCGACCGATGCCGCGGGCACCGCCCGGGCGGCGGCGGCGATGGCCCGGGCGGGCATCGCCTGCTTGATCACGCACGGCGGCGACGGGACGCACCGGGCGGCGGTCAGCGGCTGGCCCGAGGCGGTCATCCTGCCTCTGCCGGGCGGGACGAACAACGCCTTTGCCCTGCCGATTGAGCCGACCGCGGCCGGGCTGGCGGCGGGGCTGTTCGCCGCCCACCCGGCGCGTCATCGGGGACACGTCCGGCGCGCCCCGCGGCTCGAGGTCCGGGCCGGTGCCCCGCACGGAGCGGACCAGATCGCGTTGGTCGACGTCGCCCTGCTCTCCGGCGCATCGGTCGGGGCGCGGGCGATCTGGGATCCCGGGTTGCTGCTCGAGGCGGTCGTTGCCCGCAGCGACCCGACCCTGACCGGCCTGGCCGGGGCGGCCGGGATGGTCAGTCCGCTCGCGGCCGGGTGCGGCTCGACCCCGGCAGGAGGGCCGCCGCTGGCGGTTCACCTCCGGTTCGGGAACGGCGGCCGGACGGTCCAGGTGCCGCTCGGTCCGGGCCGGCTCGTGCCGATCGGGGTCGTATCCTCGCGCCCGGCCCGAGCCGGCGAGCTGATCGAGCTTGGCCGCGGCGATGGCCCCGGGGCCGACGGCTGGCGCACGATCGCCTTCGACGGCGAGCGCGAGGTCGTCCTCGCTCCCGGCGAGCGGGCCGAGGTTCGCCTCGTGCCCGAAGGCCCATTCGTTCTCGATGCGGCCGCCCTGTTGCGGGCCGCGGCCGAGGCCGGCGAGCTGGCCCGCCCGGCCGTGACGGAGGACCGGCGATGACCATCCGGCCGTCTGCCGGCCTGACCTGGCGCGTCCTGGCCGATACCGGCGAGCGGGACGTGGCGCGCAACCTCGCCCTCGACGAGGCCCTGGCCCGGGCCGGCGGCCCACTCCCGGCCGTTCGCCTGTGGCGGAACCGGCGGTCGGTGATCGTGGGACGCTTCCAGCTCGTCAGGGCCGAGGTCGACGAGGCGGCCTGCGCCGCGCTCGAGGTCCCGATCTTCAGGCGTTTCACCGGCGGGGGCGCGGTCTACCACGACCCGGGCACGCTCTGCCTGAGCGTCGTCGTGTCGCGCCGGGATCCGGTCGTCGCCGGCGACCGGCCGATCGGTTTCCCGGCCGGCCTGCCGGGCATCTACCGGCTCGTGCTCGAGCCACTGGCCGAGGCGGCGCGGCGTCTCGGCGTGGCCGCCAAGGCAACCGAACGCGAGGTCGTGGTCGACGGGCGGAAGGTCGCCGGGGTGGCGGCCTGGCTTGGCGCCGCGGCCGTCCTGGTCCACGCCACACTCCTCGTCGAGGCCGACCTCGATGCGCTCGAGCGCACCCTCGATGGTCCGGGTGCACCAGGCGATCCGCGCTGGGAACGGACGAAGAGCCGGCGCGTGCCGGTCACCTCTCTCGAGCGTGTCCTTCGGGACCGCCCGGCCCCCTTCCCGCCCGCGGCCGCCGTCGACGCGGCGGTGCTCGATGCGCTGTCGACCAGCGGCCGGGATCGTCAGCTCGATCCAGGCCGGATCTCGGACACGGAAGCGGCGCTCGCCGAGCGCCTGCTCGCCGAGCGCTACGCCCGGCCCGCCTGGCACGCGACCGGGACGAACTGAAGGGAGGCGATGCCCAGGGTTCCTCGCCACTGCCGTTCCACCCACCGCGGGTCCACGCTCATGGAGGATGAGTGATGCCCAGCAACGAAACGCTTCGCGAGATGCACCGCCAGATGCTGCGCATCCGTCTCTTCGAGGAGACGATCCAGCAGGTCTACTTCGAGGGCAAGACGCCCGCCTTCGACATCGCCGCCGGCCCCGTGCCCGGCGAGATGCACCTGGCGGCCGGCCAGGAACCGGTCGCGGTTGGCGTCTGTGCCCACCTCCGCCCGACAGATGCCGTGACGGCGACTCATCGGCCGCACCACGTCGCCCTCGCCCACGGCATGGACATGAAGAAGCTCGCCGCCGAGATCTTCGGCAAGGAGACCGGCCTCGGGCACGGCAAGGGCGGCCACATGCACCTGTTCGATCCGGCGACGAACTTCGGCTGCAGCGGGATCATCGCCGAGGGGATGCCGACCGCGGTCGGGCACGCGCTCGCGTTCAAGAAGCTCGGCCGCGACGACATCGCGGTCTCGTTCTTCGGTGAGGGCGCGGCCAACCAGGGCGCGTTCCACGAGTCGCTCAACCTGGCCGCGCTCTGGAAGCTCGGCGTCGTCTTCGTGTGCGAGGACAACGCCTGGGCGATCAGCGTCCCCAAGGAGAAGGCGACCGCCATCCCGAACAACAGCGACCGCGCCGCGGCCTACGGGATCCCCGGGGTCCTCGTCGCCGACAACGACCCGATCGCGATCTACGAGGCGGCCGGCGAGGCGGTCGCGCGGGCCCGCCGGGGCGGCGGCCCCTCGCTCATCGAGGTCAAGACCGACCGCCTGTTCGGTCACTTCGAAGGGGACCCGCAGGTCTACCGGTCGAAGGAGGAGCTCGCCCTGCTCAAGGAACGCGACGCGCTCCGGGCGTTCGAGCGCCGGCTGATCGACACCGGCGTGCTGACCGCCGCCGAGGCCGAGGCCGCCTGGCAGCAGGCCCGGGCCGAGGTCGACGCGGCGATCGAGTTCGCCCGCTCGAGCCCCTACCCGGAGCCGGCGTCGGCTCTTCAGCACGTCTTCGCGTAGCCGGAGGAGCTCACCATGGCAGTCGAAACGAAGCGCCTGTTGACGACGTCGAAGGCGATCTCGGAGGCGATCGCCCAGGAGATGGAGCGCGACCCACGCGTCTTCGTCATGGGCGAGGACGTCGGTGTCTACGGGGGGATCTTCGGGGCGACCGAGGGTCTGCTCGCGAAGTTCGGACCCGAGCGGGTGATGGACACGCCGATCTCCGAGACCGGGTTCATCGGCGCCGCGGTCGGGGCCGCGATCTCAGGCATGCGGCCGATCGCCGAGCTGATGTTCGTCGATTTCTTCGGCGTGTGCATGGACCAGATCTACAACCACATGGCGAAGATCCACTACGAGTCGGGCGGGCATGTGAAGGTGCCGGTCGTCGTGACCACCGCGATCGGTGGCGGCTACAGCGACGGCGCCCAGCACTCGCAGACCCTGTACGGGATGTTCGCCCACCTGCCGGGGATGAAGATCGTCGTCCCGTCCTCGCCCTACGACGCGAAGGGCCTGATGATCTCGGCGATCCGTGACGACAACCCGGTCCTGTACATGTTCCACAAGGGGATCATGGGCCTGGGCTGGATGACCCCCAACCCGCGGGCGACGGCCCCGGTCCCCGAGGAGCCGTACACGGTCCCGATCGGCAAGGCCGACGTGAAGCGCGAGGGGCGCGATCTGACGATCGTGACCGTCTCGCTGATGGTCCACCGGGCCCTCGACGCGGCCGACGACCTGGCCAAGGACGGGATCGAGGCCGAGGTCCTCGACCTGCGCTCCCTCGTCCCGCTCGATCGCGAGGCGATCGTCGAGTCGGTCAAGAAGACCCACCGGCTGCTGGTCGTCGACGAGGATTACCACAGCTTCGGAATGAGCGGTGAGGTGATCACCACGGCGATCGAGGGTGCGTTCGACCACCTCGACGCGCCGCCGGTCCGGGTCACCTACCCGGACGTCCCGATCCCCTACAGCAGTCCGCTCGAGCAGTTCTGCCTGCCCAACCGCGAGAAGATCGCGGCTGCGGCGAGGCAGTTGATGGGATAGCCAGCGAGGCCCGGCGGGGCGCCGGCTCGCCGGCGTCCCGCCCCGGCCCTCCGGCCGGGTGCCGGCCGAGGGTCGGGCCTCGGGGTTGGCGGCTGGCCGTCCGAGGCCGGCCATGGATCTGTCGCTCGGTGCCGGTTCGCCCCCGGCCGCGCAACGAGCGGTCCGATGAAGGAGAGACGATGCGGCGCGAGATCGTCATGCCGCGTCTGAGCGACGCGGTCGAGGAGGGTGTCGTCGTCACCTGGTTCGTCGAGCCCGGAGCGATCGTCCGAGAGGGCGACCTGGTGGCCGAGATCCAGGTCGAGAAGGCGGCCAGCGAGGTGCGGGCTCCGGCAGCCGGCCGGGTCGAGGCGCTCCTCGTCGAGCCCGGCGGCGTCGTCGCCCAGGGTGCCCCGATCGCGGTCCTGGAGGCGGCCGAGGCGGTGGAGACCGAAGGGGGAGGGGCCGCCGCGCCGGTGGGGGCGGCCGTGGTCACGGGTGAGGTCAGCGCCGAAGCGGGCCAGGCGGCCGAAGCGGGCCGAGCGGCCGCAACGGGCCAGGCGGCCGAAGCGGGCCGGGCGATCTCGTCGAGGCCGGCCTCGCCGGCGGCCAGGCGTCTGGCCCGAGAACTGGGTGTCGATCTCTCGTTGGTCACCGGCTCGGGGCCCGAGGGCCGGATCATCGAAGCTGACGTGCTGGCCGCCGCCGAGCGCGTCCGGGCCGCCGGACCCCCGGCCGCACCCGGACCCGCGGCCGCCGCCG
>JAKAHU010000032.1 GCA_021825385.1 Chloroflexota bacterium
GGCATCGTCACGACGAAGACGCTGCGGCGGCGCCTCTTCAGCCTGGCCGGCCGCCTCACCCGCTCGGCCCGCCGCTGGACGCTCCATCTGCCGGCGCACTGGCCCTGGGCCGTCGAGTTCGCCGCGGCGCTTCGCAGGCTGCGGGCTCTCCCACTCCAAGTCTGACGGACCCTCCGCCTGCCGGCCGCTCGGGGACCTGGCGCAAGCCTGCCCGGGGCGGCACTGGGCGCGCTCCCGCGGCCCGGTTTCGGGCCTCCCGACGGCGCTGTGACGCGCGCCAACCCGCCATCCGCTGGTCGGGTCGGCCCGATCAGTCGGCCAGCGGGTCCTTTCGGCCCTCAGCCGACCCGATCAGCCGGAGGTTCGGTGGATTCGGGCTAAGGGAGCCCTACAAGTTTGCGGCCTGCATCGAGGCGACGAACCCGGCTGGCTACACCCACGAGGACATCACCGCGGCGGATGGTCGGGTGATCGAAGTCCAAGGCTGGCCGGAGGATCCGCAGTGGGTGCAGCAGGCCTCCACCGCGGTCCGCACGGCGCTGCCGGCCCTGGAGTCGCTGATTGGCCTGCCCGTGCCGGGCAGCGGGACCGTCGCGATCCGCGAGGTCACCGAGGCTGATCTCGGCGGCGATTACGCCGGCTCGTACGACGCAGACACGGACGTCGCATGGGTCAGCGAGGATCTCGACGAGACGACCGTGGCCCACGAGCTCAGCCACGTCTGGTTCAATTCACGCCTCTTCTCCGACCGCTGGCTCACCGAGGGCTACGCGAGCTACGCGGAGAAGACGGCCGCCGCGAACGACTACCAGGCCTGCAAGCGCCCCGAGGTCTACACGGGTTCCGGGCAGCCGCCGGCGCTCAACACCTGGAAGGTCCTCGGACCTCGTGCGACCGCCGATGACCGCGACGCGGTGAGCTACCAGTACGCCGCGTCGTGTTGGATCGTGACCGCGGTCGCGGATGCCATCGGCGATGCACGGTTCACGCAGGTGCTGCAGGCGGCCTCGCGTCACGAGATCGCCTATGCCGGAGCAGGTGCGCCAGAGACGGTCGGTTCGGGGGCCGTCGACTGGCGCACGTGGCTCGACTTGGTCGACGAGCGTGGCATGGTGGCCGCGGGACGGACCGATCTCGACTACGTCCAACGCCTGCTTGCCGACTTCGGCGTGCCGCGCAGCTCGAGCGAGCTCGACGCCCGCTCGTCCGCACGCGCCCAGTACCATGCGCTCGCCGCACAAGCGGGCGACTGGGCGCTTCCGTATGCGGTCCGGGGCCCGATGGCCGCCTGGCAGTTCACGCAGGCGACGAGCGCGATGGAGGCCGCGACCCCCATCCTCGATCTCCGGGCCCGGCTCGTCGCGCTGGCCCCCGACGCCGCGAGCGTCACCACGTTGCAGACGAAGTTCGAATCGGCGCAGGACGCGAGCGAGCTGCGGGCGGCGGTGGACTATGCCCAGGACCGCCTGGCAGCCGCAACGACGGTGACCGCCGCCGTGTCGAGGGCGCGGGCCACACACGGGGCGGTGGAGACGGTTGGCTTGCTCGGCACTGACCTGCGCGCCATGACGGCCGATGCGGAGACATCCCTCGCCAAGGACCAGGTAGAACGGGCGGTCGCCGTGTCCGCCGAGATCGACCAAGCGGTCAACGGTGCGTCCGCGACTGGTCAGCTGCGGCTTGGCTTGGGTCTTGGGGCGGGGCTGCTCTGCCTCCTTGGGGGAGTGCTGGTGATCCGGCGGCGTGGAGGCTTGAGGCTCCGGCCGGCGCCGGCGGCGGAACCGACACCGGTTTCGCTGGAGATGGGCACGACGGACGGGCCCGTCACGCCTGGCGTCGACGCGGCTGACCCGTTGGCGCTGCCGGTGCCGCCCCCTCAGGCACCGGTTCTGCCAGACAGGCCAGCTGTGCGTGCAGATGAGCTCGCGATGGAGGGCGCTGAGCAGCCGGGGCCGGGTCCCGTGGACATGTCCCCCGGCGAGGCGGAGCGCCGTGCCGAGTGATCGGCCCGAGATGCGTTCAGCCAACGCATGAGCGAGGCTCGGGGCCCAGACCGCAGCGATCTCGTTCACCCCCGGTTGCCGTGTCGCGCGAGCTGGCACAGCACGGCTTGATCGTGACCCGAGGGATGGGGGATCATGGCGAGCGGCAGGCGGAGCGAGGGGCCATGCGGGAGCCATCGAGGATCGCGCGCTCGGGCGGGGCGGGGACGGCCGGCCCCGGCTGCCTGGTGCGAGTCGCGGGCAGGACGGGCCGGTGAGCGCGGGGCGCCTGGGACCACGCTGCCGGGCCGTCGTCGCGCTCGTGGCCGCGGCCGGCCTGCTCGGCCGGTTCGTCGGCGCGGTTTCCACGATGCAGGGGCTGGCCGGAGGAGCGGCACCTGGGGAGGACGGACACCGGTGATGGCCGCCCGCCCGCGCACCTGCCCGTACTGCCATGCGGACGCGGTGGCGCGCGTCGTCCACGGCACACCCACCACGGAGCCGGCGAAGCTGGCCGACACGCCGGACGCACGGCTCGGCCTTGGCGCTGGCCCTGGCTCAGACGGGGCCGCGTTCGGGTGCCGGGCCTGCGGCACCTGGTGGCCCTCGCCCCACGCCGAGCTCCAGGACCGGTATCCACTGCCTGGGGTGCGCTGGCCGTCGCGGCCGCCGAGGGCGCTCGACGAGGATCGGCTCCGCGACCTCGTGCGCGGGTCGCTGCTGTGGGGCGCGGTCGGTGATGCGCTGGGACGCCCCAACGAGACGCGCCCCTACTCGACGCTGGGACACGAAGACGACCCGGGCTTCGTCCGGACGTTCCAGCCGTGGCACGGCTGGCAGGGCGGGCCGACGGGGACCATCACCGACGACACCCAGCTCACCGTGCTCGTGGCGCGTGCGCTTGCCCGGCACGGTGGCCTCGTGGACCCGGACGACCTCTCGCGGGATCTCGTCGCCTGGCTTCCCGAGGCGCGCGGGGCCGGCCGGGCCACGCGGGCGGCGGTCGCGCTGCTCGAGGAGGGCCGGCCCTGGTGGGAAGTGGGACCGACCATCGATTCGGCCGGCAACGGGGCCGCCATGCCCGCCGCGCCGGTGGGCCTGGCGCACGCCCTCGATCCCTCGCCCGGGCCGCTCTGCCAGATCGCGGTGACGCAGGCGCTGCCGACGCATGCCGCCCCGGTGGGGGTCGCGGGCGCAGTCGCGATGGCGGCCGGCGTAGGCGCGATCCTGCGTCTCTCGCTCGCCGGCCGAGCGCTCGACCCGGTTGCTCTCGTGGGGTTCATGGTCCGTGCCATCGTCCGCCTTGAGGCCGCGCCGTCGGCGGAGCGCAAGCCCCCTCACGCGCTCGTCTACCTGCGCGAGCGGCTGGCCGAGGTCCCTGACTTGCTGAGGGACGACCCGGCCGAGGTTCTCGCCTACACCTGGACGGGCGCCTTCGCCCTGGAGTCGGTGCCCGCGGCGGTCTTCTGCTTCCTGCGGGCGTCGGACGATCCGGCGATCGTGCTGCTCACGGCCGCCAACACCAGCCACGACACCGATACCATCGCGAGCATGGCGGGGCAGCTCGTCGGTGCCCGTGTCGGCGCCGAGCGGCTCCGCCGGGAGCATCCGGAGTGGTGGACCGAGGTCGAGTTTCGGGACGAGCTGACCGAGCTCGCGAACGAGCTGGTCGCGCTCCGCGCCCCGCGCGACGCGGTCCCGGCGATGCGCGATCGTCGCGCGGGCGGTCAATAGAATGGTGACCGGGGACGTGAGGCATGCGTGGAGCCCCCGCTCGCGTCTCGATGGGAGGTCCGGCATTCACCCGCTCAGCCACCCGGAGACGGGACCGTCTCCGCGCGACCGCTCAGGATCGAGTCCCGGCGTGACGGGAGCGTGGCCTGCCGCAGCGGGCGGCGGAGCAGCGTAATGAGGTCGACGCGTTGAACGTCTTCGGCCTGCGCGAGCAGCTCGTCCAGGACTACGCCGACTACACGCGGAGCTTCCTCGAGGTCGCGGACCAACGGATCGCCGAGCACGTCGAGCGCGAGCTCCAAGCGGGCCTGCTCTGGCCAGAGGCACTGGTCCAACTCAACCCGAGCTACGAGCCGGGCGGCTGGATCGACGAGCTCGTCGAAGGCGGTCTCCTGCATCCCGGCTGCGCCGCGATCTTCCGCCGCAACAAGGACAAGGCAGGTGGCGCTGAGGGGCTTCGCCTGCACCGGCACCAGGTCGAGGCGATCGAGGCCGCCCGCCGAGGCGCGAACTACGTCCTCACAACCGGGACCGGGTCGGGCAAGTCCCTCGCCTACATCGTCCCGATCGTCGATTCGGTGCTTCGAGAGCCCGGCCCGGGCATCAAGGCGATCGTCGTCTACCCGATGAACGCCTTGGCGAACAGCCAGGAGAACGAGCTCGCGAAGTTCCTCGAGCTCGGCTTCCCGGACGGCCGTGGCCCGCTGACGTTCCGCAAGTACACCGGACAGGAGCCAGACGACGTCCGGGACGCGATCATGGCGGCGCCGCCCGACATCCTCCTCACGAACTACATGATGCTCGAGCTGCTCCTCGTTCGGCCGCGCGAGCGGCGCCTTGTCGAGGCGGCCCGTGGCTTGCGCTTCTTGGTGCTGGATGAGCTGCACACGTATCGCGGCCGCCAGGGTGCCGACGTGGCGCTTCTCGTGCGGCGGGTGCGCGAGGCGACAGGCTCCGATCGAATCCAGTACGTCGGGACGTCCGCGACGCTGGCGGGCGGCGGGACGCTCTCCGAGCAGCGCCGGCAGATCGCCGATGTCGCCTCCACCCTGTTCGGCGCGCGGGTCGACCCATCCGGCGTGATCGGCGAGACGTTGCGGCGGGCCACGCGCGGCCCGCGATGGGATGACCCGACGTGGCTCGCGGCGCTGCGCGCCCGGGTGCGGGGCAACGCCCCGCCGCCCACCACCAGCGACGGGTTCCTGGCCGATCCGCTCGCGGCGTGGGTCGAGGCGACCATCGGCCTGCGGGAAGACCCGGACGAGGGGCGACTCGTGCGTGCCGTACCTCGAGCCCTCTCAGGCCCGGATGGCGTCGCTGCCGAACTCTCCCAGGCGACCGGCGAGCCGATCCCCCGGTGCGAGGTCGCCATCAGGGCCGTCCTCGAGCTCGGCCAGGCGCTCACCGACCCGACCACCGGCTTTCCCCTGTTCGCCTTCCGGGTCCACCAATTCTTCTCCCGGGGCGATGCCGTGTACGCCTCAGTGCAGGCCCCTGCCGAGCGGTACATCACGACCCAGGCGCAACAGCTCGATCCCACTGACCCCGAGCGGTCGCGGCTCCTGCTCCCACTCGCCTTCTGTCGAGAGTGCGGCCAGGACTACTACGTGGTCGGGCGTGACCTCGAGGCACCGACGGCGCGGTTCGAGCCGCGGGCCCTGAGCGACCTGCTCAAGGACGAGAGCAGGGCCAAGGGGTTCCTCGTGGTGAACACCGAGGGCCAGTGGCCGCCCGATGCCACTGAGGTGCTCGACAGGCTGCCCGAGGATTGGGTCGAGGAGACGTCCTCCGGTCGGCGCGTCAAGTCCGGCTTCCGCCGCCTCGTTCCGGAGCACCTGCGGGTGGGGCCAGACGGGACGGTGAACGCCGCGGACGGCGTCGACGCGGTCTTCGTGCCCGCCCCGATGCGTTTCTGCCTGGCCTGTGGCGTGACGTACAGCGGGACGCAGGCCACGGACCTGGGCAAGCTGTCCACCCTCGGTTCGGGTGGCCGATCGAGCGCGACGAGCCTCCTGTCGCTCACGGCCATCCATCAGCTCCGTGCGGACCACCAGCTTCCGCAGCAGGCCCGGAAGCTGCTCGCCTTCACGGACAACCGCCAGGATGCCTCGCTGCAGGCGGGTCACTTCAACGACTTCGTCATCGTGGGACTGCTCCGGGCCGCGTTGCACTCGGCGGCGCTGGCAGCCGCCGCCGACGGCGGGCTTCGGCATGACACGCTGGCGGCGCGGGTGACCGAGGCGCTCGCCCTGCCGATCGAGCTCTACGCCCAGGACCCGAGCGTCCGCTTCATGGCTCGCGACGAGACCGAGCGGGCCCTGCGCGACCTGGTCGGTTACCGGATCTACCGCGACGTGGAGCGCGGTTGGCGGGTCACGGCGCCGAACCTCGAGCAGACCGGGTTGCTCGAGATCCGATACGAGTCGCTCGACGAGCTCACCAGGGCCGACGATGTCTGGGCGACGAGTCACCCGGTGCTCGCGGCAGCGACGCCCGAGAAGCGAGCGGCCGCTGCCAGGGCCCTGCTCGACTACCTGCGCCGGAGCC
Organism: Chloroflexota bacterium; assembly: GCA_021825385.1. Classification (GTDB taxonomy): domain Bacteria; phylum Chloroflexota; class Limnocylindria; order Limnocylindrales; family CSP1-4; genus JAKAHU01. Next base: position 6,264 of record JAKAHU010000032.1, read on the forward strand.
TCGCCATCCAGGTCGACTACCTCAGTGCCAGCTGGCAGGAGCAACTGCGTCATCGGAGCGGCCAGTACCTGATGCCGCCCTGGGCGGTCGACGAAGACGAACGGCTCGAGGTGGCGTCGGTCGCCTATCCGCGATCCATCCGCCCGGGCGACTTCCAGGGTCATCGGTACATCTCGGGTCGTGGGGGGATGGGCCTGTTCGTCGCCCGACACCTGACCCCTCCCGGAGGACGGCTTCGCCTCGAGGACCGCGAGGCGATCATCCGGGCAGTATTCGAAGCGTTGCGCATCGCGGGCCTCGTCGCCCTCGTGGACGAGCCCAGGAAGCCTGGCGAGGTCGGTGGTTACCAGATCAAGGCTGCCGGCATCCGCTGGATCGGGCACCCGGCCGAAGCTCCCCACCCGTTCTCGGACCCGATCCGCGTCCCGCGGCCTCCCAAGGGTGGCCACCGGCCCAACCCGTTCTTCCTCCGTTTCTACAGCCAGACCGCCGCGTCCAACGCCGGGCTCGAGGCCAAGGAGCACACGGCCCAGGTGCCGCCCGCCGAGCGCATGAAGCGCGAGGAGGCCTTCCGGGAAGGCCGCCTGCCCATCCTGTACTGCTCCCCGACCATGGAGCTCGGCGTGGACATCGCCGAACTGAACGTGGTCGGCCTGCGCAACGTGCCCCCCACACCGGCCAACTATGCGCAGCGTTCCGGGCGAGCGGGCCGCAGCGGAAGCCCCGCCCTGCTCTTCAACTACTGCGCCTGGGGCAGCTCCCACGACCAGTACTTCTTCCGCCGCCCGGAACTCATGGTGTCGGGTCAGGTCCGGCCGCCACGGCTCGAACTTGCCAACGAGGACCTCGTGCGCGCGCACATCCACGCCGTCTGGTTGGCCGAGACCAACCTGGACCTCAAGTCCTCCCTGGCCGATCTGCTCGACCTCGACGGTGACCCCCCGCGGATGGAGCTCAAAGCGTCGGTGGAGGCGGCGATCCACGACGGCGGCGCCCGGCTGCGCGCACAGGCCAAGGCTGCGTCGCTGCTGCGATCCCTCCCGCAGGTTCGCGAGGCCGAGTGGTTCACCGATGGCTGGCTCGACGAGACGCTCGCAGCGGCGCCGGCACGCTTCGACGCGGCCTGCGGCCGCTGGCGCGACCTGTACCTCTCGGCGTGGCGCAACCGCGCCCTGCAACACGAGATCGTCGGGGACCACAGCCGCCCGATCGGCGAACGGAACAAGGCCCAGCAGCTCCGCGATCAGGCAGAAGCGCAACTGAAACTGCTGACCGGCGAAACCGACGAGTCCCGCATGCAGTCGGACTTCTACTCCTACCGCTATTTCGCCAGCGAGGGCTTCCTGCCGGGGTACGCGTTCCCGCGCCTGCCCCTCAGCGCATGGATCCCTGGGCGTCGCGGCGCTTCGGGCCGCGACGACTACCTGTCCCGGCCGCGTTTCCTGGCGATCAGCGAGTTCGGTCCGCGGAGCATCGTGTACCACGAAGGGTCGCGCTATCGCATCACCCAGGTGCTGCTCCCGCCGGAGCGAGGTGACGGCAACCGCCTCCTCACCGAGTCCGCCAAGCACTGCGACGCGTGCGGCTATCTCCACGAGATCCGAGGCGCGGAGCCCGGGCCGGACCTCTGTTCCCACTGCGGCGCGCTGTTGCCCACCCCGATCGAGCGGCTGTTCCGCCTGCGCAACGTGGTGACCCGCCGCCAGGACCGGATCACCTCGGACGAGGAAGAGCGCCAGCGGCTCGGCTTCGAGATCCGCACGGCGATCCGCTTCGCGACGCACGAGGGCGTGACGGTGGCGCAGCGCGCGTCCGTCCGGGTCGGCGAGACACCGCTTGCCGAACTGACGTTCGGGCCCGCCGCGACCATCTGGCGGATCAACGTCGGCTGGCGCCGACGAGCGAACAAGGCGCGCCTCGGCTTCGTCCTCGACACGGAGCGCGGGTACTGGGCACGGAGCGACGTTGACCCCGACGACTCCGACGATCCGATGGGCAAGGCCCAGGCCGTGGTGATCCCCTACGTGGAGGACACGCGGAACATCCTGCTGGTCGATCCTGCACAAGACCTCACCGTCCGCCAGATGGCGTCGCTCGCCGCCGCACTCAAGGTCGCGGTGCAGGCGGAGTACCAGTTGGAGGACGCCGAGCTGGCTGCTGAACCCCTGCCCTCCGACCATGACCGCCGGCTGCTTCTCCTGTACGAGGCAGCCGAGGGTGGCGCGGGCGTGCTGCGGCGCCTGGTACACGAGCCGGAAGCGATCGGCAGGGTGGCCCGCGCGGCGTTGGACATCTGTCACTTCGATCCCGAGACGGGAGCCGATCGCGGCCGCGCACCGGGCGCCCGCGACCCCTGCGCCGCGGCGTGCTACGACTGCCTGATGAGCTACACGAACCAGCACGATCATCCACTGCTGGATCGCTTCGCGATCCGGGACTGGCTGCGCAGCCTCGCCAGCGCCCGGGTCGAACCATCGCCCACGTACCACGAGCGGTCCGAGCACGTGGAGGCGCTCGCTCACGCGGCAGAATCGGACCTCGAGCGCGCCTGGCTGGAAGCGGTCGAGCGGGGCGCCTACCGGCTGCCCACCCGCTCGCAGCACTACCTGGAGGCGGCGAACGCGCGCCCCGACTTCCTGTACGAGGACGAGTACGTCGCGGTCTTCGTGGACGGGCCGCCGCACCGGTACAGGGACGTGCGCGAGCGTGACGCGGCGGCGCAGGCTCGCCTGGAGGAGGCCGGCTACTACGTGCTGCGGTTCCCGGAGGACCGTCGGGCCTGGCCCGCGATCTTCCAGGCGAACCCGAGCGTGTTCGGAGGTCGGTCGTGACAGCTGCCCACAGCCGCCACGCGATGCGGCGTGTGCACCTCCACCGCGGAGGTGTGGCGTGACCTTCGCGCCCGGCAGCCTCGTGCACGCCCGCGGCCGCGAGTGGGTGGTCCTACCTGACTCCGACGAGGAGCTGCTCGTGGTCCGGCCGCTCGGCGGTTCGGACGAGGAGATCGCGGGGATCCTGCGCTCGCTCGAGCCGGTCGAGCCGGCCACCGTCCCGCCGCCCGACCCCGACCGCGACCTGGGCGACTACCGGTCCGGTCGCCTCCTCCTCGACGCGCTGCGGCTGTCGGTACGCGCCAGCGCCGGGCCATTTCGCTCCTTCGGGCGTATCGCGGTCGAGCCCCGGCCGTACCAGCTCGTGCCGCTGCTCATGGCCCTGCGGCTGGACCCGGTCCGCATGCTGATCGCCGACGACGTCGGGATCGGCAAGACCGTGGAAGCGCTGCTGGTGGCCCGCGAGCTGCTCGACCGTGGCGAGATCCGGCGCATCTCGGTCCTCTGCCCGCCGCACCTTGCCGAGCAGTGGCAGGCAGAGATGCGCACGAAGTTCCACCTCGACGCCGAGCTGGTGGGCGCGGGCACCGCCGCGCGTCTCGAGCGCCAGCTCGTCCTGCGCGCGGGTGAGTCGGTGTTCGACCGGCTCGACGCGACCGTCGTCTCGATGGACTTCATCAAGAGCGACAGCCGGCGCGACGAGTATGTCTACAAGGCGCCCGAGCTCGTGATCGTCGACGAGGCGCACACCTGCACCGACGCGTCCCCGGGCCGGGGCGCCCGCCACCAGCGCTACCGCCTGCTGCGCGATCTCGCGGCCGACCCGAACCGCCACCTCCTCCTCGTCACGGCGACGCCCCACTCCGGCAAGGACGAGGCCTTCGGCGAGCTCCTCGGCTTCCTCGATCCCGCGTTCCGCGGGTTCGCCAGCGGAGCAGATGAGCGGCAGCGCGCGCAGCTGGCGCGCCACTTCGTGCAACGCCGCCGGGGCGACATCCGGGCCTATCTCGACACCACGACCCCTTTCCCCACGCGCGACCGCCCAATCGACGCGACGTACAGCCTGACGCCTGCCTCCCGCCACCTGCTCGAGCGGGTGCTCGCGTACGCCCGCGAGACGGTCCAGGTTCCCGGAGAAGCGGTCCAGCGCCAGCGGATCCGCTGGTGGGCGGCCCTCGCGCTCCTGCGCTCGGTGTCGTCGAGCCCGCGCGCCGCGGTCGAGACCCTGCGCAGCCGGGCGGCCTTCGCCGACGAGGGGCTGACCCACGACGAGATCGAGGAGCTCGGGCGCCGCAGTGTGCTCGACCTGGTGGACGACGAGAGCGCCGAGGGGGCCGACGTGGTCCCAGGCGCGGAAGCGGATCCCGCCGCCGACACGGGGCCGGGCGCGAGTGCCGCGCGTCGCCGCCTGCGCGAGCTGGCCGACGAGGCCGAGGCCCTGGTCGGCAACGACCCCAAGCTGGCACGCGGCATGGCGCTCGTGAAGGACCTGCTCCGCGACGGACGCAACCCCATCGTGTTCTGCCGTTACATCGCCACGGCCAAGTACGTGGCGGAAGCCCTGCGCGAGGAGCTGGCGCGCCCGGCCGTGAAACGCGAGTTTGGCGAGATCGCGGTCGCCGCCGTCACCGGCGAGCTCCCGGCCGAAGAGCGCGAGGACCGGGTCAACGAGCTTGCCCGCAACGAGCGGCGCGTGCTGGTGGCCACCGACTGTCTGTCGGAGGGCATCAATCTCCAGCGCGGGTTCGACGCGGTGGTCCACTACGACCTCGCCTGGAACCCGACCCGCCACGAGCAGCGCGAGGGCCGCGTGGACCGCTACGGCCAGCCCCAGCCCACGGTCGCGGTCGCCACGCTCTACGGTGCCGACAACCCGGTCGACGGGCTCGTGCTCGACGTCCTCCTGCGCAAGCACGAGCGGATCCGCAGCGCGCTGGGCTTCTCGGTTCCCGTGCCCGTGGACTCGAACGCGGTCCTGGAGGCGATCCTCGAGGGGATCCTCCTCAAGCAGCCCAAGGACGAGGTGGCGGCCAGGCAGCTGGTCTTCTTCGAGGACCTCGTGAAACCGCGCAAGGACGACCTGCACCGTGCGTGGGACCGGGCGGCGGAGGCCGAGCAGCGCTCGCGAAGCCGTTTCGCGCAGCGGGCGATCCAGGTCGACGACGTGGCGCGCGAAACGCTGCGTGCCACCCGCGAGGCCATCGGGTCCAGCGTGGACGTCAAGCGCTTCGCGGTCGAGACCTTCCAGCGCCACGGCGCCGCGGTCCGCGCGAATGGCGTCCTGGACGTGGACCTCGCGGCCGCTCACCGGGCCTTCGTGGAGGCCACCAACATCGCCGCCACGATCGGCGATGGCCGTCGCTTCAAGGCGAGGTTCGAAGAGCCCGTCGACGAGCACACGCTGCTGCTGACCCGCACGCACCCGATCGTGGAGGGACTTGCCTCGTGGGTGATCGACACCGCGCTCGACCCGGTCGCGGGGGGAGCGGCCCGCCGCTGCGGCGCGGTGCGCACGACCGCGGTGGCGGCCCGGACCACGGCGCTCGTGCTGCGCCTGCGGTACGACCTCGCGAGCGCCGGGCGCGGCCAGCTGATCGCCGAGGAGGCCCGCATGGTGGCCTTCCGAGGCCATCCCGAGGCGCCCGACTGGCTGCCCGACGCTGAGGTCGCGGGGCTGTTCGACGCGGTCCCATCGGGCAACGTGGTCCCGGAGCAGCAGCGCCAGGCCGTTCGCCAGCTCATCGAGGGGTTGCCGGCGCTGCGGCCGCACCTCGACGACTACGCCAGCCGCCGCGCCGTCGAGCTGCGCGACAGCCACGAGCGCGTGCGGAGCGCCGCCCGACTGACCGGGGGCACCCTCGTCGAGCCGCGCCTTCCCGTGGACGTCATCGGCGTTTACATGTACCTGCCGCACGTCCCGGCGTAGGCGATGCAGCTCCGCACACGTAGCGTCGGCTTCGTCCGCACCGAGGGCGGCATCCTGCCGCCTGACCTGCTCGAACGGGTGCGGGCCCTGGACCGGACGCTGCCCGGGTTCACCGAGGCGACCTACGGCCTGCGCCGCACCGAGCGCTTCGGCGAGGCCATCACGCGGGCCTGGCTGCGCCTGCAGTCCGCCTGGGCGACCTTCGCCGCCGAGGTGGACCAGCTACCCGACTCGGATCCCGCCACCACGCCCACCCGCGAGCGCTTCCTGCTGCCGCTCTTCGAGGAGCTCGGGTACGGCCGCCTGGCACCGGTCCGGGCGGTCGAGCTCGACGGCAAGAGCTACCCGGTGAGCCACGCCTACGCGGAGGTGGTCCCGCTCCACCTGGTGGGGGCGCACGTGCCGCTCGACCGGCGCAGCCGCGGCGTCGCGGGCGCCGCCGGCCAGTCTCCGCATGGCCTTGTGCAGGAGCTGCTGAACCGCAGCCCCGAGCGCCTGTGGGGGATCGTCAGCAACGGCCGGACCCTGCGCCTCCTGCGGGACAACGCCTCGCTGACCCGGCAGGCCTACGTGGAGTTCGACCTGGAGGCGATCTTCGCGGGCGAGGCCTACGCCGACTTCGCACTCCTCTGGCACCTCGCCCACCGCACCCGCCTGGAGCCGCGGGTGCCGGAGGACGCGGAGGAAGGGAGCGCCCCGCGGGCCGATGGTGCCTGGATCGAGCGCTGGAGCGCGGCGGCCGCCGAGAGCGGGACCCGGGCCCGCGACAAGCTGCGGGATGGCGTGCAGGAGGCGATCGAAGCGCTGGGGTCGGGGTTCCTGCGCCATCCCGCCAACGGCGAGCTCCGGCGCGCGCTCGTGGCAGGCGCGCTCACCACCCAGGACTACTACCGCGAGCTGCTGCGCCTGGTGTATCGGCTGATCCTGCTCTTCGTGGCGGAGGACCGGGACCTGCTCCTGGACCCGCAGGCGAGCACGCGGGCCCGCGAGCGCTACGGGCAGTACTACTCGACGGCCCGCCTGCGCCACCTGGCCGAACGCCGCAGGGGCACCCGGCACGCCGACCTCTACGCGGGGTTCAGCGTGGTCGTCCGCGCCCTGGGGAGCGAGGACGGCGCGCCGGCCATCGGCCTCCCGCCGCTCGGCGGCTTCCTCTTCGGCCCCGAGGCCTGTCCGCATCTCGACGCCGCCGCGATCGCCAACGCCGACCTGCTCGACGCGGTGCGCCGGCTCGCCACCATCGAGGAGAAGGGGGTCCGGCGGATCGTCGACTACCGCAACCTGGGCTCCGAGGAGCTCGGCTCCATCTACGAGTCGCTCCTCGAGCTGCACCCCGAGCTCGACACCGTGGCCGGCAGCTTCGCGCTCCGCTCGGCCGCCGGCCACGAGCGCAAGACCACCGGCTCCTACTACACGCCGACCGCGCTCATCACCGAGTTGCTCGACTCCGCGCTCGACCCCGTGCTCGACGAGGCCGCGCGGAAACCCGACCCGGCCCAGGCCATCCTGGACCTCACGGTCCTGGATCCCGCCGCCGGCTCGGGCCACTTCCTGGTCGCTGCCGCCCACCGGATCGCGCGGCGGCTCGCGCAGGTGCGCACGGGCGACGAGGAGCCGTCACCGGACGCCGTCCGCGCCAGCCTGCGCGACGTCATTGGCCGCTGCCTGTACGGCATCGATCTCAACCCGATGGCGGTCGAGCTGTGCAAGGTCAGCCTCTGGATGGAGGCGATGGACCCAGGGAAGCCGCTCTCGTTCCTCGACCATCACATCGTGCTCGGCAACTCGCTGCTGGGGACCACGCCGCGCCTGCTGGGCGAGGGGATCCCGGACGAAGCCTTCGCACCGCTGGAAGGCGACGACCGGCGGGTGGTCGCGGACCTGCGACGGCGCAACCGACAGGAGCGCGGCGGTCAGCAAGTCCTCGCCTTCGGGCCAGCGGTGTCCGACCTGGTCCGCCCGGTCGCGGAGGCGCTGGAAGCGCTGGAGGCGCTGCCGGCCGACTCGCCCGCGCAGCTCGCCCGCAAGGAGCTGGCCTGGGCGGACCTGCAGGCGAGCGCCGCGTCCGCCCGCGCGAAGCTCGTCGCCGACGCCTGGTGTGCCGCCTTCGTGATCGAAAAGCGCCCGGGGGTGCCCGTCCTCACCCAGGGGATGCTGCGCCAGCTCATCGCGGCGCCGGACCGTGTCGATCCGGCGCTCCGGGACGAGGTGGGCCGGCTCGCCGAGCAGTACCGCTTCTTCCACCCGCACCTCACCTTCCCGGGCGTATTTCGCGTTCCGCCAGCGGGGTACGAGCCGGAGGACCCCGGGGCCGGCTGGAGCGGCGGCTTCGACGTGGTGCTGGGCAACCCGCCCTGGGAGCGCGTGAAGCTCCAGGAGAAGGAGTGGTTCGCGGCCCGCCGGCCGGACATTGCGGCGGCGTCGACCGCCGCTGCCCGCAAGCGGCTGATCGACCGCCTGGCGGTGGACGACCCGACTCTGTATCGGGCATGGCTCGCAGCGCTGCGGCAGGCCGACGGCGAGAGCCACCTGGTCCGCGACAGCGGCCGCTACCCGCTCTGTGGGCGCGGCGACGTGAACACCTACGCGGTGTTCGCGGAGCTGATGCGGAACATGATCGGTGGCACGGGCCGGAGCGGGGTCATCGTTCCCTCGGGGATCGCCACCGACGACACGACCAAGTTCTTCTTCCGCGACCTGGTCGAGCACGGGTCGCTGGCGAGCCTCTTCGACTTCGAGAACAAGCGGATCTTCCCGGCGGTCCACAGCAGCTACAAGTTCTGCCTGCTGACGCTGACCGGTTCGCGGCGCCCGGTTCGGGCGGCCGAGTTCGTCTTCTTCGCCCACGCCACGGCCGATCTGGCCGACCCGGAGCGCCGCTTCACCCTGTCCGCCGAGGACTTCGCGCTGCTCAACCCGAACACCCGGACCTGCCCCATCTTCCGGTCCCGCCGCGACGCGGAGATCACCAAGGCGATCTACCGCCGCGTGCCGGTGCTGGCGAACGAGGAAGGTCGGGAGGCCGGCAACCCCTGGGGCGTCTCGTTCATGGCCATGTTCCACATGTCCAACGACTCCGGCCTCTTCCGCACCCGGGAGCAGCTGGAGGCCGACGGGTGGCGGCTCGAGGGCAACGTCTTCATCCGCAAGAGCGAGCGCTATCTGCCCCTCTACGAGGCGAAGATGGTCCACCAGTTCGACCATCGCTTTGGCGATTACCGGATGCAGCCGCCCGGCTCCGGAGACACCCAGCTTCCCGACATGCCCGTGGCGTTCCTGGCCGACCCCGATTACGCGGTGCTCCCCCGCTACTGGGTGGCCGAGGATGAAGTTGCAGCGCAGCTCTCGGGCCGCTGGGACCGCGGGTGGCTCCTGGGCTGGCGTGACATCTGCCGGAGCACCGATGTGCGCACGGTGATCGCGGCCGTCATCCCTCGCGCCGCCGTCGGCGATAAGTTCCTGCTCATGATGCCCGCGCTGCCCTCCCGGTCGGTTGCAGCGCTCCTGCCAGCACTCGACTCGTGTGTGTTCGACTACTGCGCTCGACAGAAGCTGGGCGGGACATCGCTGAAGTACTACGTGATGAAGCAGCTCCCGGTGTTGCCGCCGGCCCAGCTTGCGGAATCCCCGCCCTGGCAACGATCTGGGTCAGCTGCAGAGTGGACCTTGCCACGCGTCCTGGAGCTCACCTACACGGCGTGGGACCTCTATGGATTCGCGCGGGACCTGGGCTGGGACGGCCCGCCCTTCCGGTACGACCCGGAGCGCCGGGCGCTGCTGCGGGCAGAGCTCGACGCCGCGTTCTTCCACCTGTACGGGATCGAGCGCGACGACGTGGACTACATCATGGACACCCTCCCCATCGTCCGGAAGCACGACGAGCAGGCCCACGGGGAGTACCGCACGAAGCGCCTTGTCCTCGAGGCCTACGACGCGATGGCCGACGCGACGCGCTCCGGCCGGCCGTACCGGACCATCCTCGATCCGCCCCCGGCCGATCCCTCGGTGGCCCACCCGCCGAGACCGGGCGAACCGCCCGGCCGCTGGATCGAGCCGGACGAGGGGAGGCGCGCGGGTGCCCACGCCGTCACGGGTGCCCCGCTCGAGGCGGTCGCAGGGTCGCCCGCGCGGTCCGCGTATCCGGGCCGTCGAACGCATGGCATGCCCGGTAGTCGCGCTGTCGACCGCCGGCCGGGATGGCCAGCTGCGACGGCGGGCACCGATGGCACGGCGCAGGGCTCGCTCGACCAGCTGGCCCGCTCGGCGCTGGCCGGCGATGCGTGGCTGCCCGAGAGCGCCATCGACCCGGCGGAACTGCAGCCAGGACGGGCCGTCCGGCATCGTTCCTGGGGCACGGGCACCATCGTCTGGGTCCGGGGTGCGGGACACTCCACGAGCCTGGTCGTGCGCTTCCCGTCCGGCGACCACGAGATCGTCTTCGGGCTCGGCATGCTCGAGTTCGCCTCGTGAGACAGACACCCGTGTGAGGTGAGCGTGCGATGACCTTCCTGGCGGCTGCCCTGGCAGTGCTGGCCCAATCCGAGCGGCCGCTCACCAGCCGCGAGCTGGCCGAGCGCGTGCTGCAGCGCCACCTCGTCTCGACCAACGGCAGGACCCCGGAGGCGTCACTGTCGGCCGCGCTCTATGTCGCGCTCCGCGACGGCCGCGCGCCGGGCTTGGAGCGGCTCAGCGAGCCCGGGCCGACCCGTGCCCGTCGGGGCTCGGTGCGCTGGCGGTATCGCCCCGCGTGAACGCGTTCCTGCAGCCGCTCGAACTCAAGGCCAGCCGTGGCTTCCTGGAGGATGCCCGCCGGCTGCCCGGGCCGCAGGCCGCGGGCCTGCGGGCAACGGTGCGCCGCATCGCCGAGCAGGGGATCGGCTACCCGAGCCTGAGGACGCGCCCCATCGAGCGCAACCCGGACCGCCGGTTTCGGCTCCTCGACATCGACGAGGGGTACCGGATCGTGGCTGCCGTGGAAGGCGCGCAGGTCTTCCTCCTCAGGGCCGGCAGGCACGACGAGACCGAGCGCTGGGGCGAGCAGGCCACCCTGCAGCCGTACGAGAAGCGGCTGGCGGTGGACCCCGTCCTGCTGGCACGCGAGCGGCGCCGGGCGGCGGCGCCCGCGACCGCCGAGCTCTTCGAGACCCCCACCAGCCTGGCCGAGATCGCCGCCTCTCCCGAAGTCTCGGACCTGCTGACCGACTGTATCGACGGCGTCCTTGCGGGCTGGTGCGACGGGACCATCGAGGACTGGATGATCTTCCTCTCGCCCGTCCAGCGGCGAGCCGTGGACCGCGCGGTGGGCGGTCCCGCGCGCGTCACCGGCGGGCCTGGCACGGGCAAGACCGTGGTGGGGCTGCATCGCGCGGCCGCCTTCGCCCGGGACCTCGAGCCCGGCCGCAGGGTGCTCCTCACCTCGTTCGTGCGCACCATCCCGGACGTCCTGGCCGGACTCTTCGAGCGCCTAGCGCCCGATCTGGTCGATCGGTGCCAGTTCAGAAGCGTGCATGCCCTCGCGATGGAGGTCCTCGGGGAGGGCCACCCGAGGGTCGACCGCGATGCCGCGCACAAGCGCTTCCTCCACGTGCTCGAGGCGAAGCCCGACCGCTACCGGCAGCTGCACGTGGGAGCCCGCCTGTCCGCCGAGTATCTCTGGGAGGAAGTCACGCGGGTCATCGAGGGCCGTGGCCTGACCCGTCGCGCGGAGTACCTCGCCCTCCAGCGTCACGGCCGCAAGCGTCCCCTGCCCACGCTGATCCGCGGCCTCATCTGGGACGTGTACGAGGACTACCGGCGCGCCTGTGACGCGGGCGACGACCCAGTCATCGACTGGGACCGCGTGCTGATGCTCGCCCTCGACGCCCTGCGCGCGCAGCCGCCTGCCAGGCGGTTCGCCGCCATCGTGGTGGACGAGGCCCAGGACATCTCGGAGGTCGGGATCCGCTTCCTGCTCGAGCTGCTCGAGGACGGCAACCGCGGGCGGATCATGCTGATCGGTGACGCCGGTCAGCGCATCTACCCGGGCGGCTACCGACTGGCCGACCTCGGGCTCGAGATCCGCGGCCGCAGTTTCCCGCTCACCGTCTGCTACCGCTCGACCGACGAGATCATGCGCGCGGTGGGCGCCCTCGGGCAGTACGTCTCCACCGAGGAGTTCGGCGAGGACGGCGTGCGCGGCCTCGCCTACTCCACGGTCCGCTCGGGCCCCCGGCCCCGCCTGCGGGCCTTCGCCTCGGCCGAGGACGAACGCGCCTGGGTGGTCTCCCAGCTCGATCCCGACGATGCGACCCTGGACGGGACCGGCATCCTGGTGCTCTCGAACCGCCTGGTCGAGGAGTGGCGCGCGCGTCTCGAGGCGGCCGGGATCGGGAGCGTGCCGCTGGGCGAGTATCACGGCCGGCCGGTCCCCGGCGTGAAGGTGGGCACCTACCACCGGGCCAAGGGGCTCGAGTTCACGCGCCTCTTCCTGCCCGGCCTCGACGTCGGGTACCCACCCTGCGACCGCGACGACCCCGACGAGATGATCGAGAAGGGCTCACTGCTGTACGTGGCCATGAGCCGCGCCCGCGACGAGCTCTTCCTCAGCTACGCCGGCGCGCCCTCGATGTTCCTCGAGGCACTGCGGCCGTTCGTGGATGACACGCCGGAGGGAAAGGGCACAGCGTGATCTCGTACGAGGCACCAGCGCACGGGCACGAGTGACGACCTGCAGCCGGGCGCTGACGACAGGACGGAGCAGGCTCGTACAGGAGCACAAGCCAGGAGCGATCGGATCCCGATGAACGGCACGACCACGGTCTTCAAGCAGGTCAGCTACACGCTCGAGAACCTCTTGGCGTACATCGAGCAAGGAGACATCGGACTACCGGACATTCAGAGACCATTCGTGTGGCCCGCCACGAAGGTTCGCGACCTCTTTGATTCGATGTTCCGTGGATTCCCGGTTGGATACCTGCTGTTCTGGGACAACGCCAACGGTGGCGTGAAGACCATTGGCTCTGACGAGAAGGGCCACGCACCGAACCGACTGATCGTGGACGGTCAGCAGCGGCTGACATCGCTGTACGCCGTCCTGAAGGGCAAGCCGATCGTCGACTCCGAGTATCGGCGGGCGAGGCTCGAGATCGCCTTCCGTCCCCGTGACGAGGTGTTCCAAGTGGCCGATGCAGCCATTCGTCGCGATCCCGAGTACATCTCCAGCATCTCGGACGTGTGGCTCAATGGGCACGCCTACAAGACGATCGGCGCCTTCGTGGAGCGGCTGAAGGCTCGGCGCGACGTATCCGCTGAGGAGGAGGACGCCATCGCAGCCAATCTGGGCCGGCTCTTCGAGCTGAAGAACTACCCGTTCACGGCACTTGAGATCGCCTCGTCGGTCGACGAGGAGCAGGTGGCGGATATCTTCGTCCGGATCAACAGCGCGGGAGCGAAACTGCGGCAGTCGGACTTCATTCTGACCCTGATGTCGGTCTTCTGGGATGAAGGGCGCAGGGACTTGGAGGACTTCGCTCGTCGCAGCAGGACCCCGAGCGTGGACGGGAAGCCCTCGCCGTTCAACCCGTTGTGGCACCCCGAGCCCGATCAGTTGCTCCGAACTTCGGTGGCGGTGGGCTTCCGACGCGCCCGCTTGGAACACGTCTATTCCATCCTGCGGGGCAAAGACCTGGAGACTGGCCAGTACAGCGACCAGCGCCGCGAGCAGCAGTTCGCCGTCTTGGCGACGGCACAGTCGCGCACCCTCGATCTCACCGCCTGGCTGGAGTTCTGGAAAGTCGTGCAAGCCGCCGGCATCCGGGACCGCGGCTCTATCAGCTCCGAAACGGCACTGGCCTACACCTACGCGCTGTTCCTGATCGGGCGCGATCTTGGCCTCGAGTGGTGGCGCGCGCGGGCGGCGGCGGCTCGCTGGCTCTTCATGTCCGCCCTCACCGGCCGGTACACCGGGTCATCAGAGACGGCAATGGACCAGGACCTCGCGGCGTTCCGAGATATCACCGGCGCAGACGCGTTCGTGGCGCGTCTGGAGGGGCAGATCAATGCTCGGCTGACCGAGGACTACTGGACGATCACGTTGCCCAACGAACTCGAAACCGCGGGAGTGCGGAGCCCATACCTGCTCGCATATCAGGCTGCGCTCGTCCTCAGGGGCGCCCCCGCGTTCCTATCGAAGCAAACCGTGGCTGAACTCGTGAGCCCCGATGTGGTGGGCAAGCGCGCACAGCTTGAGCGTCATCACCTGTTCCCAAAGGCGTACCTCGAGCGGCTCGGGGTGACCAGTGCGGTGGACATCAATCAAGTTGCCAACCTCGCGATTGTCGCCTGGGATCTCAACGGCCGGATCTCCGATCAAGGGCCGCACCAGTACTGGAATGGCCTGGTGGACGAGTTCCGACAATCCGGGGCCACGGAGGACGACATCGCGCTCCAGTACCGCTGGCAGGCACTGCCCGTGGGCTGGGAGAGCATGCCGTACAAGGAGTTCCTCGCGGAGCGGCGCCGCCTGATGGCTTCGGTCATCCGGTCCGCCTTTGAGGGCATGCCGCGGGCATGAGGGGCTGAGCCACGGCCGCGCGGCTCCCTCCGGCCGACGGACGGGTGCCCTCACCACCGCGCCGGCGGCCTTGGGCGGTCCGCGAGCCGATGCGTCGCCACGGCGCCAGCCGTCCACGCCGGCGACCGGGGGCGAGGAACGCGCGAGATCTGGTGCGCGGCGCTACGCGGCCCGCGGCGTCGTCACGCCTGTCCTCTGCGCCATGCTCCTCCGGTTGAAGAACATGTTCATGCCCTCGAGGGCGGCCCAGATCCTCGGTGTCAACGTCGCCGGAAACCTGAACAGATAGCGCCGCTTGAAACCTGTACACCCCTCAGTGTTCCTTGGCGCCCGACAGCACCTCCTCGCGCTTGCCCCGCAGGCGGTAGCTCTCGCCCTTGAGG
>JAKAHU010000272.1 GCA_021825385.1 Chloroflexota bacterium
CGCCCGACGAAGCCCGGGAACGGCCAGGTCGGCGGTGGCCACCCCTTCGAGCGTGTCCTGGATCGCGGCCAGCGCGCCGTGGGCGACGAACAGGAGGGCGAACCAGGCCGGCTCGTCGATCCCGGCCACGAAGGCAACCGTCACCCCGAGCGCGACGAGCGCCCCGATCCCGTAGCCGCCCGCCAGGAGGGTCACCGCCCGCCCGGTTCGGTCGCTGGCGAGGCCGGCCGGGAACGAGCCGGCGGCGTAGACGACGTTCCGCAGCACGTACAGGAGGCCGGCGATCGCGCCCGCCCCGACCAGCCCGTAGCGCCCACTGAGCAGGGTCGTCGTGGCCAGGATCAGCAGTCCCGGTGCGTAGTCCCCGAGGCCGAACAGGCCGACCGCGACGAGGAACCGCCGGAACGCCCCGGGCAGGGCCCGGACCGTGCCCATGAACCCGCGCCTCGCCCGGGCTCCCGGGGCCGGGTCGTGCACGAACAGGCCGAACGTGAGGGCGGCCGCGAGTCCGGGCACGAGTGCCACCCAGAAGACGATCCGGAACGCGTCGACCTCGCTCGCCACGGCGCCCCCGGCGAGACCGAGGATCACGACCGCCGCCAGCGGGCCGATCACCGCCCCGATCGTGTCACCGGCCCGATGGAACCCGAACGCCCGACCGCGTGCCTCGGGCGGCACCGACTCGGCCAGGATCGCGTCCCGCAACGGCCCGCGGACGCCGCGCCCGAGCCAGCCGATCGTCTTGGCCACCAGGACGAGCGGCCACGAGGAGGCGACGGCCACGAGCATCGGCATCAGCCCGGTCAGGAGGTAGCCCGCCACCGCGGTCCCCTGGCGGTGGCCGGTCCGGTCGCCCAGCCAGCCGGCCCCGAGTTTGGTGAAGCTCGACAGCGCATCCGACAGGCCCTCGATCACGCCCAGGGCGACCGGCGGCAGGCCCAGGCCGGCGAGGAACCCCGGCAGAACCGAGGTGACCGCCTCGTGACTCGTGTCCGAGAGCAGGCTCGTCACCCCCATCGCGGCCACGTTCCGGTTCAGCCAGGGCAGCGAACGGGCACGGATCACGAGTTCATCACCTCCTGCAGTCGTTCCGCCGCGGCCCACGGCGGGCCAGGTGGCCGGTCGAAGGCGAGCCGCGCGGCGTGCCGCGGTCAGGACGCCACCTGGCACTGGACCGGGCGCCGCCCCGGCCTCACAGTGTCACACGTCAGGGCCCGGGATGGGACGGACGAAGCGCGGTGGCGACGGCGACGGCGATGGCGACGGCGACGTTCCGGTTCTACGGCGAGCTGAACGACTTCCTCGTCCCCCGCCGACGGGGCGTCGCCTTCGAGCGGCGGTTCGACGACCGGCCGGCGGTCAAGGACGTGATCGAGGCCCTCGGCGTCCCTCATTCGGAGGTCGACCTGGTGGTCGTCAACGGTCGGCCGGTGCCGCTGGCCCACCGGATTGCGGACGGAGACCGGGTGAGCGTCTACCCGGCCTTCCGCTCGATCGAGCTCGATCCGGCTGATCGGGTTGGGCGGCCCATCCCGCCCGGCGAACGGCCACGCTTCGTCCTCGACGGCCACCTCGGCCGGCTGGCGGCCTACCTGCGGATGCTCGGCTTCGATACCTGGTACCGCAACGACGCCGGCGACGACGAGCTCGCCGCCGTCGCCCGGGCCGAGGGCCGGATTCTGCTCACCCGGGACCGGGCCCTGCTCCGGCGCGGCACGGTCGACCGGGGCCGGTTCGTCCGCTCCGACCAGCCGCGCGAGCAGCTCCGCGAGATCGTCGAGCGGTTCGAGCTGGGACCGCTCGCCGCGCCGTTCACGAGGTGCCTGCGCTGCAACGGCCGCCTCGTCCCGGTCAGCCGCGAGGAGGTCCTCGACCGCCTGGAGCCGCTCACCCGGCGCTACTACGATCTCTTCGCCCGCTGCCCCGACTGCGAGGCGATCTACTGGCACGGGTCTCACCGGACCCGGATGGAGCGCCTCGTCGCCGCCGTGATCGGCCCCCCGACGCCGGGCCCGCGGCCGCGGTAGGGTTGGGGTCGAACAGGAATCCCAGGTCACGAGATCCTCGGAGGAACGCCCATGTCCGCCGGCCGGCCGGTCCAGGTCGCCTACTACTACCGCGTCGAGTGGGGCCACCACGACGAGTTCCTGGAGCTCTTCGAGCGGAACCACTGGCCGATCCTGCGCGAGCAGCTCGCCGCGGGCCGGCTGCTCGAGGTCCGCCTCTTTACGCCCCGCTTCCACGGTGACGGGCGGGCCGACTGGAACGTCCTGGTGACGATCACCTACCGTGACTGGGCCGCCCTCGAGGAGCACTCGGACCGGGCGATCGCGGAACGGCTCTACCCGGACCAGGCGCGCTTCGCAGCCGAGGAGCGGCGCCGGTTCGAGCTCGTCGAGGCCCACTGGGACGTCCCGCTGGAGGAGCACCGGCTCCCTTGAGCCGGCCTTCTCGGGCTCCCCTGCCGAAGCGCCCGGCCGGCCCCGTGCCACCGATCTGGCGGGCGGCGCTGACGTACGTCGTCTACTTCACCGCGATCGGGGCGGCCTTTCCGTACCTGCCCGTCTATTACCGTGGGTTGGGCCTCGGGCTCGACACGATCGGGCTCCTGGCCGCCTTGTCGGCGGCCACTCAGCTCGTGGCCGCCCCGATCTGGGGCGGGTTGACCGACCACTTCTCCCGCTCGCGCGCCTCGCTCCCGGCGGCTGCGCTCATTGCCACCGCCGGTGCGCTGGCCCTGGCCAATGCCCGGGAACTGCCCCTCGTCGCCGCCAGCGTCCTCGTCCTCGCCTTTGGCCTGGCCGGAATCGGCCCGATCCTCGACGCGCGGACGCTCGACCTCCTGGGCACCGACAAGATCCGCTACGGACAGCTCCGGGCATGGGGTTCGCTCGCCTTCGTCGCCACCGCCTGGCTCGTCGGCAGCCTGATCGACGGCCACGGCAACCGGGCCCTGTTCGCCGTCTACGTCCCGGCCCTGGCGGTCACCGCGCTGATCGCGCTGTCGCTGCCGCGGCGCGGGAGCGGGCGTGGGGTCAATGTCCTGCGCGGAGCCGGGGCCCTCGTGGCGGCACCCCAGATGCGCCTGTTTCTGGCCGCCTCGCTGCTCGTCTGGACGACCCTGAACGCGGTCAACAGCTTCTACTCGATCCAGATCGTGAACCTCGGCGCTCCGGCCACCGTGGTCGGGCTGGCCTGGGCGGTCGGAGCCCTGGTCGAGGTCCCGATCATGTTCGGCTACCCGCGTCTGGCGAGCCGCTTCGGCACCGAACGCCTGATCATCGCCGGCGCCGTCCTGTTCGCTGTCCGCGCCGGCGCCGCGGCGGCGGCCACCGATGCCACGACCCTGGTCCTGATCGCCCCGATCGAGGGGCTCGCGTTCGGACTGTCGTTCGTGGGCGGGGTGGCGTTCGTCTCGGCGCGCGCGCCGGCCGCCCTGGCCGCCACGGCCCAGGGCGTCTACGCCGGCGTGGCCGGGCTGGCCGCGATCGCCGGCTCACTCTCGGGCGGGATCGTTGCCGGGGCGCTGACGATCCCGAGCCTGTTCGCCCTGGGCGCCCTTCTGAGCGGCCTGGCCGCGGCGGTCATCGCCTATGCCGTCCGCTCCCCGGCGGCCGATGATCTTACCCAGCCGCCCGCTACCATGGCCGGGTGAAGCAGCAACGGACCTCGCCCGGGCCGGACCCGGGGCCCGAGCGGAGCGGCCGACCGGCGCGGCTCGCCCTGAACGCTCGGCCCGCCGGGCCGGGGCGGCTCGCCCAGAGCGAGCGGCTGATCGAGACGATCCGGGCCTCGGTCATCGGTGACGACGAGGTCGTCGTCGGGCCGTTCGGGCCGCGCCGGGTCACCTATGCCGACTACACCGCCTCGGGCCGGTCGCTGACGTTCATCGAGGACTTCATTCGCCAGGCGGTCCTGCCGCGGTACGCGAACACCCACACCGAGTCGTCGGGCACCGGACGCCAGACGACGCGCTTCCGCGAGGAGGCGCGGCAGATGATCCGCGACGCGGTCGGTGGGACCGACGAGGATGCGGTCATCTTCTGCGGCTCCGGTTCGACGGCCGCGATCAACCGGCTCGTCGAGGTCCTGAACCTGCGTCTGCCGGCCGACCTGGCCGATCGCTACCGGCTGCGCGAGGCGATCCCGCCGGCGGAGCGCCCGGTCGTGTTCATCGGTCCCTTCGAGCACCATTCGAACGAGCTGCCCTGGCGCGAGTCGATCGCCGAGGTCGTCGTCATCCGCGAGGACCAGGACGGCCACGTCGATCTGGAGCACCTCGAGGCCGAGCTCATCCGGCACGCCGGCCGGCACCTGAAGATCGGCAGCTTCTCGGCCGCCTCGAACGTGACCGGAATCATCAGCGACACCCGGGCGATCTCGGTCCTGCTCCATCGCCACGGAGCGCTCTCGTTCTGGGACTTCGCCGCGGCCGCGCCGTACGTCGAGATCGAGATGAGGATGAGA
>JAKAHU010000033.1 GCA_021825385.1 Chloroflexota bacterium
GTCGGCGATCGAGGCGATGCGCAGGGACATCGAGGCCGCCTCGGCCGAGATCCTCGAGGGGCTTGACGGCGATGCGCTTGCCGAGATGCGTGAGGCCAACGCGATCAACCTCCGGATGGCCCCGTTGACCCCGGATCACCACTTCTACATCGACCAGGGGGCCAACGCGCACGTCCGGCTGGTGCTCATCGCCATCGGCCGCAAGCTCGTCGAGGCTGGCCGCCTGGACCAACCCGACGACGTCATGTTCCTGCGCTACAACGAGCTGCGGATGCTGATCGGTGACCCTGAGGCCGTGGAAGCCCGCCGGATCGTCCGAGACCGCCGGGCCGAGCGCGAACGGGCGCGCAAGCTTCGGCCGCGGAACTGGATTGGGACGGCGACACGATCGCAGCTCGCCTTTCCCTACCTCGTCAACTGGGGCTACCCGGAGCGGTTCTACCAAGAGAGTGCCGGTGACGAGCGGCGGGTGACCGGCATCGCCGGCTCACCGGGTGTCGTCGAGGGGACGGCCCGCGTCGTCACGACCGTCGACGAATTCGACGATGTGACTGACGGCGACATCCTCGTCTGTCAGATGACCAACCCCGCCTGGGTCGTGCTGTTCACCAAGATCGGAGGGCTGGTGACCGACACCGGTGGGACGACGTCACATCCGGCTGTGCTCTCGCGTGAATTCGGGATTCCGGCGGTGGTTGGCACATCCGTTGCAACCCATTCGATCCGGACCGGCGACCGGATCCGGGTCGATGGCTCGACCGGCGTCGTGGAGATCCTCGAGCGCGCGGCGGGAACGGCCCGATGACCGTGACTCGAGCCCTGTCCAGGAGCGTCCTGGCCGACCAGGTTAAGGAGCGGATCCTCGAAGGAATCCTGGAGGGCCGCTACCCCCCGAACTCGCGGATCGTCGAGACCCAGGTCGCGCGCGATCTGGGGACGAGCCAGGCGCCCGTCCGCGAGGCGCTCCGCGGTCTCGAGGCGCTCGGCGTCGTGGAGATCATCCCGTTTCGAGGCGCCCACGTCCGGCACCCCTCGCGGCGCGAAATCATCGAGGCCTACGCCGTCCGTTCGGCGCTTGAAACCCTGGCCGCGCAGCTCGCCGTGCCTCGGATGCGCGACCTCGACCTCGACGAGCTGAGCGGCTACCTCGCGGAGATGCAGAGCATGGCCCAAGCCGGTGACGGCCACGCCGTCGCGGATGCTGACGCCCGATTCCACGGCCGAATCGTGTCGCTCGCCGATAACCGCACCCTCGAACGGGTCTGGCGGTCGCTCGAGCCGTTCTCGCGGACCTACCTGACCCTGGTCGTCCCGGGCGCCGACCCGAAGTGGTCAGCCGACCTGCACGCACCGGTTCTTGCCGCGCTCAAGCAGCGCGATGTCGAGGCCGTGGTTGGGGCGCTTCACCGTCATTTTGACGAGGTCAGCGCGAACATGTCCCAACGTTGGCCCGAGGACGACGTGAACGAGGTGGTCAAGTCCCCTCGTCGTCGGGAGGCCCGATGAGCCGCGCCCCGCAGCTGTCGGAGGAGTTCACCGTTGGCCCGGCGCGTCTCCGGGTCGACGTCTTCGATGGGCCGGCGATCGAGCACGTGCTCGACGACATGAGCTTTCTCGATTACCGGCTGGCCGAGGTCCGGATCGCGCCCGAGGTTAGCCTGGCCGAGCCGGATATCGTCTGGGAGCGCGACGCCGAGAAGTCGATCGTCTACGACGGCCGCCGAATGACGTTGGGCGGGCCGTGGCCGGCCGGCCCGATCCAGAAGGTCGTCGTGGCCATGCTCGCGCTCCGGATGGAGGCCGCTGGGCTCCACCCGTTTCACGCCTCGGCTGTTCGCTACCGAGGTCGTACGGTTCTGTTCCTGGGCGGAGAGTCGAATCACGGCAAGTCGATGGGCCAGATCGAGGCCTGCCGGCGCGGGGCGCTGCTGGTGTCGACCGAGACGACCGTGATCGACGAAGCCGGACGGGCCGTGCTCGGTTCGAAGCAGCCGTTCATCAGGAGGCGGACCGAGGGCACCGAGCGGGCTGACAAGGCGGCGCCCGAGGCCGGCGTTCAGAAGTTCTTCGGCGAGATGCCCGGCTGGGAGCTTTACACCGAGCCGAGCAACGTGGACATCGTGATCGTTCCGGCGATCGACGGGAACTTCGAGCCGTCGTGTGCCGAGATGATCCCGTTTGAGCGCCAGTTTCAGACGCTCCACTCGCTCCAGAACTACTTCTTGCTCAACGAGTTGCTGGCACCGGGCTTCGCCATGCCACTGGTCGACACGGACGCCCTGCGCGCGTCGCGGGTCGAGTTCGTCGGCCGCTTCGCCGAGCGTCGCTACTACTTCGTGCGGGCGGCCACGCCGCAGGTGCTCCTCGACCAAGTGGACCAGGTGCTCCAGGCCTAGACCATGAGAGCCTTCGCCTACGAGCGGCCGGCCCGACTCGACGACGCGGTCGCGCTGCTGGTGCGATACGGCGCCGACGCTCGGCTACTGGCCGGCGGCACGGACCTGATCATCCGGCTGCGCGACGGGACGTTCCGGCCGCGGCTGGTCGTCGACCTCAAGGGCATCGCCGAGCTCGACGGGGAGGTCCGGGTACTCGACGGAGGCGGCCTCCGCATCGGGGCGCTGGCGACGATGACCACGATCGCCGACCACCCGTGGATCCAGAGCGCCCACCAAGCGCTGGCCGAGGCCGCGGCAGTCGTCGGCTCGGTCCAGATCCGGAACCGAGCGACGCTGGCAGGCAACGTCTGCAACGCGTCACCGGCCGCGGATACGATGCCGTCACTGCTGGTGGACGAGGCGGTGGTCGAGGTGGTCGGGCCGTCCGGCCGGCGGCGCATCGCGATCAACGACTGGGTCGTTCGTTCGGGCGTCACGACCCTGGCGCCCGGGGAGCTGCTGATCGCGGTCGAGCTGCCACCACCGCCCGGACCGCGCGGCACCGTCCATCTCCGGCGGACGCGCCGCCGGGGCCACGATCTGGCGTCGGTGACCCTCGCCTGCTCGGTGGCAGCCGACGGTGTCACCCGGCTGGCCTACGGGAGCATGGGTCCGCGGCCGCTGCTGGTCATCGACGAGACAGGCGTGCTGGCCGATCCGGCCGCGAGCGACCAGTCCAGGATGGAGCGGCTCCAAGCGCTGTTCGCGGGGGCCGCTCCTTCGCCCCGGTCGATGCGCGCCAGTCCGGACTACCGGCTGGCGATGCTCCATCTGCTCGGGTTGCGAGCGGTGAGGATTGCGGCAGAGCGGCTCCGCCAGGGAGCACCGGTTCGATGACCGAGTCCCTACCCCTCACGACCGTGCCGATCGAGCTGGTCGTCAACGGGCGCCGGCGCGCCATCTCCGTGGCCGCGCATCACACGCTGCTCGAGGTCCTGCGCGACGGCCTCGGCCTGACCGGGACCAAGGAGTGCTGCCTGGTCGGCGAGTGCGGCGCGTGCACCGTCCTGGTCAATGGGATGAGCGTGGACTCGTGCCTCATGCTCGCCGTCGAGGCCGACGGTGCCTCGATCACGACCGTCGAAGGACTGGCCGACGGCGACGGGCTCAGCCCGCTCCAGCAGGCGTTCCTCGACCACGGCGCCGCGCAGTGCGGGTTCTGCATCCCCGGCCAGCTGATGGCGGCGACCGAGTTGCTGGTGCGCACGCCGCACCCGTCGCGGGCCGATGTGGAGGAGGGCCTGGCCGGCAATCTCTGTCGCTGCGGAGGCTACGAGCAGATCATCGAAGCGGTGCTCGCCGCCGCGGAGGGGCAGGAACGATCGGCCGGCCGGGCGGCTCCGACGAGCGATCGGGCTGATCCCGCTGCCCAGCCGGACGCCGAGGTGGCACCGCAGTGAGCATGCGCAGGGACGTCGCCGGCGTCGACCGGGTCGGCGCGTCCTTGGCCCGAGTCGGCGGGGTCGAGCGGGTCACCGGTCGGCAGGCCTACGTCGCCGATATCCCGCTCGCCGGCGCACTCCACGTCAAGCTCGTGACGCTGCCGGTCGCCCGCGCGCGGATCCTCCGGATCGACGCAACCGAGGCCCTGGCGGCGTCCGGTGTCCGGATGGTGATGACCGCGGCCGACCTGCCGGACCCGATGCCGCGCTTCGGGCCGCAGTTCCGCGACCGGCCGGTCATCGCGATCGGCGAGACGAAGTATCACGGCGACCCGGTGGCCGCCGTGGCCGCCGAGACGAAGGACCAGGCCGAGATCGCCGCCGCGCTCGTGCGCGCCGAGTATCAGGAGCTGCCGGCCGTCTTCTCGGTGGCCGGCTCACTCGCTCCGGGCGCGCCGCTCGTCCAGGATCCCGCTCTCCGGCCGGGCGATCCGCTGGCGAACACGAACATCCTCCGCGAGCACCGCTACGGCTGGGGCGACGTCGACGCCGCTGCGGCCGAGGCGGAGGTGGTCGTCGAGGGCGCGTATGCGTTCCCGATGGTCACCCAGTTCGCCATCGAGCCCCACGCGTTCATGGCCGCGCCGGACGGCGACGGGATCGTGATCTGGAGCTCGATCCAGCACCCCAACTGGCTCCAGCGGGTGATCGCCTCGTTGCTCGAACTGCCCTTGTCCAGGGTCCGGATTCTGTCGCCCGATCCGGGCGGTGGGTTCGGCGGCAAGCAGCACGCCAAGTACGAGCCACTGGTCGCGTTCATGGCCCGGCGACTCGGTAGGCCCGTCCGGCTGGTGCTCAGCCTCGAGGAGACGTTTCAGGCCGTTCGCCGTGGCGCGGCCGAGATCCACGTTCGCACCGGGTTCCGTCGTGACGGCTCACTCGTCTTCCGCGACGTCGAGGCGAACTACCTGATCGGCGCCTATGCCGACATCGCCGACCGAACGGTGGCCAAGGGGAGCTACACCGCCAACGGCCCGTACCGAACGCCGGCGGTCCGGATCGTCGCCCGGAGCGTCCTGTCGCACACCGTGCCGTCCACCGCGTTCCGTGGTTTTGGCAATCCCCAGCAGATCTGGGCGGTTGAATCGAACATGGACGAGGCCGCCCGTGTTCTCGGGATCGACCCTGTGGAGCTGCGACTGCGCAACCTCGCGCGCCGAGGCGACGTGTTCATCCCGGGCGACACGCCGGCGGATGGCGACTGGGCCCAGGTGATCGCCAAGGCCGCCGAGATGATCGGGTGGGGGAGCCCCGTGCCGGCTGGCCGCGGTCGGGGGATCGCCGTCGGGCTCAAGGAGGGCCCAACGACCGGCCTGTCCTACTCGACCGTTCGCCTGCTGGCCGACGGCAGCGTGATCGTCCATGTGGGCACCTCGGACATGGGTCAGGGTGCGCGGACGATCTTCGCCCAGATCGCCGCCGATGAGCTCGGCGCGCCGATCGACTGGGTCACGGTGGTCATGGGCGATACCGCGGTCGTGCCCTACGACCAGCAGACGTCGGCCAGCCGTTCGTCGGTCCTGATGGGCAACGCCGTCCTGCGCGCCTGCCGTGACGTGCAAGCGAAGGTGCGGACGATGGCCGCCCGCCTCGAGGGGGCCGAGGAAGGGACGATCACGGTCGATCGGGGCGAGGTCCGGCTGGCCGACGGTCGCGTGTTACCGATCCGGGACGTGCTGATCCGGGGGCTCGGTCGCCTCGGCGGCGAGGTGATCGGGCTGGGCGAGATGCGCAAGGAGCCTGTGCCGGATCACCCACTGGGCGGCACGGCCGCGTTCTACGAGTTCAATTGCACGGCCGTGGAGGTCGAGGTCGACCGGGAGACCGGCGATGTGGCAGTGACCCGCCACGTGACCGTGTCCGACGTCGGGAAGGCGCTCAACCCGATGCAGGTCCGGGGCCAGGACGAGGGCGCCGCGGTCATGGGGCTCGGCCACACGCTCATGGAGCACTACCTGTTCGACGAGACCGGGCGGATCCGGAACCTCGGCGCGATCGACTACCGGATCCCGACGAGCATGGACCTGCCGATGCAGATGGAGAGCGCGACGATCGAGAACGCTGACGGACCGGGCCCCTACGGCTCGAAAGGGATGAGCGAGGGCGCGCTGCTGTGCGTGGCGCCGGCGGTGGCGGCTGCCGTCCGGGACGCGACTGGCGTCGTCCTGCGTGAGCTGCCGCTCACTCCCGAGCGCGTGTGGCGGGCCCTCCATGAACCCGAAGGAGCCCAGTCTTGAACCGGGTGTTCGCGCTCGACGCGCTCCCGACCACCGATCCGGCGGAGACCAAGGCGCTCGTCGGCGGCAAGGCGGCCAACCTCGCCCGGATGATCCGCGAGCTCAGATTGCCCGTGCCGCCCGGCTTCGTGATCACGACCGCGACCTGCCGCGACTACCTGGCCGGTGGCTGGCCGGAGGGCCTCGACGACGAGATCCGGGAGGCGATGGGGCGGCTGGAGGCCGCCGTCGGTCGCCGGTTTGGCGATCCGGTCGATCCGCTGCTCGTCAGCGTCCGATCCGGCGCACCGGTCTCGATGCCCGGGATGATGGACACGATCCTGAACATCGGGCTTCCCCGGGACGCGACGGCCTTGGGCGATCCGGCGTTCACCGCCTCGTGCCGTCAACGCCTCGAGGCCACCTTCAGAGCGACCGTCGGCGTCGATGTGCCGGACGATCCCTGGGCGCAGCTCCGGGAGGCGGTCGAGGCGGTCTTCCGCTCATGGAACAGTGACCGGGAGCGGACGTACCGAGCCAAGGAGCGGATCCCGGACGATCTGGGCACGGCCGTCACCGTCCAGGCGATGGTCTTCGGCAACCGGGGACGGAACTCAGCCACGGGGGTCGCGTTCACCCGCAACCCGGCCACCGGGGAGCCGGCCCTGTACGGCGACGTCCTGTTCGACGCGCAGGGCGAGGACGTCGTGGCCGGCACGCACGCGACGCAGCCCATCGCCGTCCTCGACGAGCGGCTACCTGCCGTTGCCACCCAACTGCGCGAGTACGCTCGCCGGCTCGAGCACCATTTCACCGATCTGTGCGACATCGAATTCACGATCGAGGACGGTCGGCTGTGGATGCTTCAGGTTCGGGTCGGCAAGCGGAGCCCGCAGGCCGCCCTGCGGATCGCGGTCGACATGGCCGAGGACGCCGCATTCCCCTTGACGCGCCAGGAGGCGGTCCAGCGCGTGCTGCCGATCCTTGCCGATCCACCTCGGGTGGCGACGGCCCGGAGCAGCTTCGTCCGCCCGCTCGTGACCGGGCTGCCGGCCTCCCCGGGCATGGCCAGCGGCCCGATCATGACCTCGCCGGAGGCGGTGGCCGCCGCCGCGGAGAGCGGCAGTGCGGCGATCCTGGTTCGCGCCGAGACGTCCCCCGACGACGTCCACGGCATGGCCCGGGCGGCCGGCATCCTGACCTCGAGGGGCGGCCTGGCCAGTCATGCCGCGGTGGTTGCCCGCGGCTGGGGCATCCCGGCCGTCGTCGGCGCCGAGGCGCTCGAGGTCCGGGACGGCGAGGTCGTGGTCGGCGAGCGGGTGCTCCGGGCGGGCGACGTCATCACCATCGACGGGAGCTCAGGCGAGGTGTTCGAGGGCGCGATCGCGGGGACGAGCGAGGTCGTTCCCGAAGCACGCACGCTGCTCGCCTGGGCCAGGGAGCTCGGGGTCCCGATCAACGAGCCCGGAGAGGACGCCGCGCCGCCGGTGCCGGTCGCCGCGCCGCCGGTGCCGGCCGCCCGGCAGGTCACACCCGACCGTTGCCTCCATGCGATCTCGATCAAGGGGTTCGCGCAGCTGGCGGGACTTGCTGATGCGCTCCTCGCGCCACCCGACGAGGTTCAACGGGTCGTCGGCCAGCTGGCCACCGAGGCCTTGGTTGTGGCAACCGCCGGCGCCTACCGCTTGACCGATGCCGGCACGTCCCGCGCCGCCGAGCTCTTGGCCGCCGAGCAGTCGAGCTGGGGTCTCGATGCGGCCCGGGCGGCACTCGAAGCCTTCGCTGTGCTCGACCACCGGATGAAGGAGACGGTCACCGCCTGGCAGCTGCGCGATCCCGCCGCCCAGGTCATGAACGACCACACGGATGCCGAGTACGACCGGGGCGTCCTGGAGCGACTGGCCGCGCTCCACGCCGACGTGCTGAACTGGCTCGAACCGCTCAAGTCGGACCTCCCGCGCCTGGCCGACTATGGGGTCCGGCTTGGTCGGGCGCTCGAGCAGGCTCAGGCCGGCGACCAGCGCTTCGTCGCGTCACCCCGCGTCGATAGCTATCACGGCATCTGGTTCGAGCTCCACGAGGACCTGATCCGCCTGGCCGGTCGTACCCGCGCCGACGAGGTCGATGGCTGAAGGGCCTAGCGCCCCTCCGAATAGCTCAGGGCCGTGAGCTTGTCCCAGAGCGAGCCGGCGTTGTTGTTCTGGATGTGATCCATCATGTAGCCCTGGCCGATGTCGACCGGGCCGAACTCCTCGTCGAAGCGGACGCGCGCGATCGTCTCCTCGCGCGACCAGCCCTTGGCCACCGCGTCGGCGACCGCCGACTTCCAGCGCATCAGGACCGCTCGCTGTGTCTGGACGTAGTCGAGTGGCACGACCGGTCCGTGACCGGGCACGAGGTGATCAACGTCGGGTAGCGCCCGAATCCGCTCGAGCGCCTCGAGCCACTGGTCGACGTTCGAGGTCATCAGCCAGGTCTGGCAGCCCGAGAAGATCGTGTCCCCGGTGAACACCACACGCTCCTCGGGCACCCATACGGCGAGCTGGCCGGGGGTGTGCCCAGGCGTCCACAGGCAGTGGAACGTGTGATCGCCGACGCGTAGGGTCAGGTCGCCGGTGAAGACCACGGTTCCGCGTGGGAGGTTGGCGTAGTACTCGTCGCGGTTGGGGATCAGCGGTGCGGCGTCCGGGTCGTCGGTCGGGATCGCTTCCAGCGCGTAGTCGAACGGATCGAGCGCGGCCTTGGGATCCATGAAGATGTCCCACAGGGCCTGGTGGTTGACGATCTCGCCGGCGTCCCGATACCACCAGTTGCCAAAGATGTGGTCGACGTGGTTCTCGGTGTTGATCAGGTAGCGGATCGGCCCGTATGACTCGGCCTGCTCACGCATTGCGATGGCGCGCGTCGGCAGTTGCGGGGTGTCGATGGCCACGACGCCGTTCGAGGTCGTCACGAAGCTCGGATTGCAGCCGCGCAGCCTGGTCGTCGTGAAGACGTTGGGCGTGACCCGTTCGAGTTCGAGGGAGGCGGCTGGCATCGAAGGTGCTCCTGGCGCTACTGGGTCGCGGTGAGACCGCCGTCGATGCCGAGGATCTGCCCGGTCACGAACGATGCGGCATCGGACGAGAGGAAGATCGCGGCACCAACCAGGTCGCGTGTCTCGCCGACCCGCCCGAGCGGGATCCGGCTGATGATGCCGGCCTTGAATTCGGGGTCGGCCAGCAGCGAGGCGACCTGGGGCGTGTCGACGAAGGTCGGCATGATCGCATTGACCCGGATCCCGTACTTGGCCCACTCGGTTGCCCACTGTCGGGTGAGGGAACTGATCGCGCCCTTGGCCGCGACGTAGGCCGAGTAGCCGGCATTGATCCCAAGGTTGGCGCGCACCGACGAGATGTTCAGAACCGAGCCACCATGGCCACTGGCGATCATCGCCCGGGCGCATGCCTGGGTCGCCAGGAGGGTGCTCCGAACGTTGAGCTCCATGATCCAATCCCAGGCATCGCGGGGATAGGCCTCCGCCGGATGGAGCGCCTTCCCGGCTCCACCGCCGATTGCGTTGACCACGATGTCGATCCGGCCGTATGCCTGGAGCGTCTCCTCGACCATCCGCTCGGCGTCGGCCTCGACGGTCATGTCGGCGGTGATCGCGATGCCCTCGGAGCCGGCCGCGCGTATCCTGGCAAGGGTTTCGTCGCACCGTCGGCAGGTCCGATCGACGATCGCAACCTTCGCCCCGACCCCGGCAAAGGCCTCGGCGATCGCCGATCCGATTGCCCCGGTACCGCCGGCCACGACGGCGACGCGCCCTTCTAGGCTGAACCTGTCGAGCTGACCCATGGTCCTCCCTGCTGTGCGGGGCCGTGCGAGAGGCCGATCAACGACGCCAAGGCCGGGGCCGCCGGGGACTGGTCCGGGCCTTCGCGGCGTTTCATCGATTATCGATGAGAATAGCCGTTCGGCTACCCCGGCGTCAAAGCGAAGCGACCTTGCCCACGAATGTCGTGCCCCACGAATGAGGCCCCCCGCCACCCTGGGGGAAGTAAGCCACGAGGGCGAGGGCCTATCGAGGCGGGTTCCCGGTGAGGCCCTCCCTGATCATGACCAGGGACTTGTCCGGCCCCTTGTAGCCGATCAGGTACTCAAGCCGGATCGGAGCGAACGCCTCGTAGAACACGACGTCTTCGTCGGACAGCTGGCGGAAGGCGTGAACGTAGTCGGACGGGATCACCAGCAGCGATCCGGGGCCGACCTCGGCCTCTTCATCGCCGACCCTGGCCCAGAGGCGGCCCCGCTCGATGAGCATCAGCTGCTCGGCCGGGTGGACGTGGTCCGGGATGACCACCCCGCCGCGGTAGACGATCCGGGTGAGCATCGTCTTCTCACCCGAGACGGTCTGGCGGAAGACGCCCGGCACGTACTCGACTGTCGGGAACTCGTCCCAGGTGGTGATCTGTCCCATGACGCCTCGTCCCTCCAGGCTTAGGCTCGCGTTCGCGCCCGTTCGAGTTCGTCGAGCCCGCGTAGGATCTTCTCGGGCGTGACCGGCAGGCTGTCGACCCGCACGCCGGTGGCGTGGTAGATGGCGTTGACGATCGCCGGGATGGGCGAGTTGGCGGTCATCTCGCCGACGCCCTTGACCCCGTACGGCCCGTTTGACGACGGCAGCTCGAGCACCACCGATTCGATCTCCGGCAGCTCGAGCGGCCCGGGCATCAGGTACTCGCTGAAGTCCCTCGGGCCATGCGCCGGCGAAGGGTAGTACGGCGCGGTTGTCTCGTACAACGCGTGCGACATGCCCATCCACGCGCCGCCCAGGATCTGGCCCCGGACGAGGGCCGGATTGACCTGCCGACCGATCTCGTACGCGCTCCGGATGCTGAGCACCGTGACCTGGCCGGTTTCCGTATCGACCTCGACCTCGGCGACCGTGCAGGCGTGCGCCTCGGTCGAGTCGGGGTCCATCGCGCCGGTCTCGGGG
The DNA here is from genome assembly GCA_021825385.1 of Chloroflexota bacterium. Taxonomy (GTDB): domain Bacteria; phylum Chloroflexota; class Limnocylindria; order Limnocylindrales; family CSP1-4; genus JAKAHU01. Next base: position 11,078 of record JAKAHU010000033.1, read on the forward strand.
TCGACCTCGCTCTTCGGCTTCATGAACGCGCCGCGCCCGGAGACCGTGCGGCCGTACTTGAACTGGGCGAGCGAGGCGATCTCGGCGATCCGAACCGACCGCGCCGGCACGCCGCGGACGAACACGTTGCCCTGGCCGTCCGACTCGAGCTCATCGGCCCGCGCTTCGAGCTCCTCGGCGGCCACCTCGAGCACGGCCTGGCGCGCCTCACGGGCGGCGGCGATGACCGCGTTGCCGACTCGGTGGGTGGCTCGGCTGGCGAAGGTGCCCATATCGTGGGGTCCGGTGTCCGTGTCGGCCGTATCGATCATGACGTCCTCGAACCGGACGCCGAGTGTCTCGGCCGCGATCTGGGCGATGACGGTGCGCAGCCCCTGGCCGAGGTCCGTGGCCGACAGCGTGACGACGAACGAGCCACTGGTCGTGGCGTGGATGAGGGCCTGGGACGGATCGCCGCCCAAGTTCATGCCGGTCGGGTAGTTGACCGCCGCGATGCCCGTGCCGCGCAGCCTGGCCACGTCAGCGGCCCTCCCCGCTGCTGCTCGAGCGCGGCGCCGAGGTCATGGCCAGATACTCGGGCGGCAGGTCGTGGCCCACCAGCCGGGCCGCCGCCTGCATCGTCTCGATCAGGGTCGCGTCTTCGGCCAGCTTGCGGTGCGGCCTGATGTCGCCGTTCCGGTAGGCGTTGATGAACCGGATCGCCCAGGGATCGAGCCCGACCCGTTCAGCGATCTTGTCCATCTGCACCTCGAGGGCGAACGAGGCCATCGTCACCCCGAAGCCGCGCATGGCGCTCGTTGGCTGGCGGTTGGTGTAGACGCAGTAGGCGTCGATCGACACGTTCGGGATGTTGTACGGGCCGGCGGCGTTGGCCGCGTGCTTCGTCAGCGCGTACGGCGTCTGCCGGCTGTAGGCGCCCGAATCGGCGTACGAGGTGACCTTGCGGGCGATGATCCGGCCGTCGTTCATCACTCCGTCCTCGAGGTAGATCCGCCAGGCGCTCCGGGTCGACGAGACCTGCATCTCCTCCGACCGGCTGTAGACGTAGCGGACCGGTCGTCCGGTCTTCATCGCCGCCAGGGTCGCGATCGGTTCGACGATCACGTCGACCTTGCCACCGAACGCGCCCCCGACCGTCCCGCCGACGAAGTGGAGCCGGTTCGCGGGGACCTGCAGGATGATCGAGGTGTTGTCCAGGCTGAAGTAGAGCGCCTGGGTGTTCGTGTAGACGGTGAACCGGTCGCCGCCCTCTGGGACGGCAATGCAGCCGGTCGTCTCGGTGGGAGCGTGCTCGATCGGGCTCGTGTTGTAGACGCCCTTGACGATCTGGTCCGCCTGGGCCAGGGCCGCTTCCACGTTGCCCAGCCGCACCCGCCGGCACGGATGCCCTTCATACATGAACGTGTTGTTGCCCCAGTCGGTCACGACCGGTGCGCCGGGTCTGAGCGCCTCCTCGACGTCGAACACGGCTGGCAGCTCTTCGAGGTCGAGGCGGACCCTGGCAACCGCCTCATTCGCTGCCTCTTCCGATTCGGCCAGGATCGCGGCGATCGCCTCACCCCGGAATCGGACGCGGTCCTCGGCCAGGACGAACTCCTCCTCGGGCTCGACGCCGATGAGCGACAGGATCGTGTACTTGTTGTGCGGCACGTCCCTGGCGGTCAGCGCGCGGACGAAGCCGGGCACGCGCTTGGCCTCGGACAGGTCCACGCCCTTCAGGAGGGCATGGTGAACGGGCGAGCGGACCATCCGGAGGTGGAGCATCCCCGGGATGACCCGATCGGCAGTGAACACGGTTCGGCCGGTAACGTGGCCGACCCCGTCCTTGCGGGCGACCGATCGGCCGACCACGTTGAGCCCCCTCGCCGCGGTCATCGTGCGCCTCCATCGGTCCCGCGCAACGCGTCCGCCGCGGCGCTGATCGCCTCGATGATCGGACGGTAGCCGGTGCACCGGCAGATGTTGGCGGACAGCGTTTCGGCGATCGTCTCCCGAGTCGGCGCCGGATCGCGATCGAGCAGCGCCTTGGCCAGGACGACCATGCCCGGCGTGCAGTAGCCGCATTGATACGCGTTGGCGTCGAGGAAGGCCTGCTGAATCGGGTGGAGACCTTCCGCCGGCGTGAGGGTCTCGAGGGTCGACACCCGGCGACCGGCGACGTCCTCGATCGGCAGGAGGCAGGCCGGCATCGGCTCACCATCGACCAGGACCGTGCAACTGCCGCAACCGCCCTGCCGGCAACCCTCCTTCGTCGCGGTCGCGCCGAGTTGATTGCGCAGGACCGACTGGAGCGTGGTCATCGGTCGGGCCATCACCTCGACCTCGTGCTCGCCCAGGAAGAAGCTGACGATGCGCGAGTTCATCCTGCAGCGACCTCCTTGGCAGCGCGTCCGGCCAGCTCATCGAGCGCACGGCGAAGAACGACTGGCGCGACCCGGCGCCGGTACCAGTCCGTCGCGATCGCGTCGGTGAACGGCTCGATCTCATCGACGACGGCGGCCGCGGCGGCACCGATCGTGTCGATGCCGAGCGGCGTCCCCACGATGGCGGCCTCGGCAGCCCGGGCTCGAATGGGGTGCGGTCCGACAGCCCCCAGGGCGATCCGGGCCTCGGTCACCCGGTCGCCGTCCCAGGCAAGCCAGGCGGCCACGGTCACGACGGCGGGTGTGTTGGCCGCTTTGCGTCCGAACTTGTGGAAGGCGGTCTGACCGCTGCGGATCGGCACGTGGATGCTCGTAACGAGCTCGTCGCTCGCCAGGGCCGTGGTCATGAACCCGGTCCAGAGGTCTCCGATCGGCAGCGTCCGCTCGCCGCGCGGCCCGGTCGCGGTCACCTGCGCATCCAGGGCCAAGAGCGCGACAGCGACATCGCCACCGGGTGGCGGTGTGAACAGGTTGCCGCCGATGGTCGCCAGGTTTCGGATCGGCCAGCTGGCCGTATGGCGCGCGGCCTCGGCCAGGAGCGGCAGATCGGCCCGGCCCGTCAGCGCGGTCAGGGTCGTCATCGCGCCGACCCGGAGCTCGCCGTCGGTCGCTTCAAATCGGTCCAAGCCCGCCCGCCGCAGGCCCATCACGATCTCCGGCTGGGAGATCCCCTCGTTGATCAGGGGTATGGCCACCGTCCCTCCGGCCATGACGAGAAGTCGCGGCCCGTGGCGACGGAGGAGGTCGATCGCCTCGGGCAGCGAGTGGGGAAGGACGTAGTCGGCGACGGTCATACCCGGGTCTCCTGTGGCGCGCTGGCCTGGTCGCGGAGTTGGCCGCGGAGTCGTGTCCCGAGGGCCCGGAGGCCCTGCCCGATCAGCGATCCGGCGAATCCCTCCGCGAACCGACTGTCGAGGCGCGCCAGCGGACCGCTGATGGTCAGCTGGCCCTCGTAGCGGACAGTCGTTCGGCCGGCCGACTCGGCCAGCTCGAACATGACCGCCCCTCCGATTGCGCCGAAGGCGCCGGTCGCCTCGCCCGTAATCAGTCCATGACTCGGCCGCACCGCCTCCGTGAGCCGGGCGATCGTCCGGTAGGTCCCGCTGAATCCGGGGAGCCGCAAGGCGATCTCGCCACGGTACGCGTCCCCGACCTGCTCGATGCCAAGGCAGCCGGGAATGACCGCCATCAGGGTGGCGGGGTCAGAGATCGCGCCGAAGACAACGTCCGCCGGCGCATCGATCACGTGGCTCCCTCGGATCTGCATCAGGCTGACCCGGCGGTTGCGGGCGTGGCCGAGCGCACCCGTGCCGCATCCCCATCCGCCGCGCGGTCGGCGGTGACGGCCTCGCTCGCGGCTCGCAGGCTGCTCTCGACGTGGTCGAGATGGAGCAGCATGGCGCGCTCTGCGGCAGCAGGATCCTTGGCCCGGAGAGCTCGGAGCAGTCGTCGGTGGTCGCGGAGAGCAGTCTCCCGGGCGGCCCGCCGTGCGCCGGTCCGTTCGCGGCTGACTCGGCCGAGGTTGTTCACGATCTGCATGAACTGGAGCAGGAGGAAGTTGTCGGCCGCCTCGCAGACGGCCGTGTGAAGCGCAATATCGAGCTCGCTGAACCGCCGGGGGTCGTCGATGGCTTCGGCCATCGAGCGGACGAGCCCGCCGAGCCGGTCGAGCTGTGCGGGCGTCACTCGGGCTGCCGCGAGTCGCGAGTTCGCTGCCTCGACGACCCGTCGAGCCTCGAGCAGGTGGACCAGGGCGATCCCGTCGATCGAGAAGACGAATTCGAGGTGGGCGACGAGTTGCTTTGGCTCGAGCGACGTGACGTACGTTCCGTCGCCCTGGCGGATGTCGACGACTTTCATCAGCGCCAGCGCTCGGAGCGCCTCGCGGACGACGGGGCGACTGACGTCCATCATCTCGGCGAGGTTCCGTTCGGACGGCAGCTTGTCGCCCGGGCGCAGCTGCTGCACCTTGATCTGGTGGAGCAGGCGGTTGGCAATCTCCTCGGGCAGGGTGCTGCGCGAGACGACGGAGAACTGCTTCCCCGGCACGTTGCTTCGCTCGGCCAGGTGTTCGGTGTCCATCGCGCTGACTGTAGCGTGCCGCTGGTATAGTGGTCAACTGGTAAGACCAATGCTGAGAACCGCGACAGGAGGCGACGGGCCATGATCGAGCGGCACATCACGTTCAACGTGCACCCGGACAAGACCGCGACGTTCGAGCGGTTCTTCGCCGAGATCTATCGGCCCAAGATGAGCGCCTCGCCGGGGTTCATCCGCGCCGACCTCCTGCGCGAGGCCGGCAGCCGGACCCGCTATCAGATGGTCTTGCGCTGGCGAGACACCGAGAGCGCGACCGGCTGGCGGACCTCGCCGGTCCACGAAACCCTCCAGCCCGAGTGGACCGCGATGTACTCGGGCCACGAGATCGCGGTCTACGACGTGATCTGCTGAACCCAGTTGCCGTGAGGGCGAACGGTCGATCCGAGTCGGGTTGGGCGTCTGGCCCTCCCGAGGCCCCAGGGAGACATCGCCAACGGTCCGAGAACGACGATCGCGCGGGGGTCTCGAGGGCAAGTCGAAGCTCCGTTCCGGCTCGACCCACCTCGTCCTATGGCAGGGCCACGCGGGGTCGCCATCGACTGTCTCCTCGGCAACAAGGAGGACTTCCAGAGGGTCCTCGGCTATGATCCGGTGGGTATCGGCGGGGGTCTGGAGCGGTTGTCGATCGAGTCTCACCAGTCGATGGTCGACGCCGTTCCCGCCGACGATCGAACCGTGTGTCACGCGAGACCAGGTCGGTCATGCTCGGTGCAGCCGCCACGCCATCGTCCACGACAGGGGCTCGCGTTCGACTCGAGGTCGGGGACCGCTTGGGTGGTGGCGCCGGGTTCGCGAGCGGCCTGACCTCCACCCTGCTGGCGGGTACTCCGTGGTCGGCGGAGAAGGAGGGTGCATTGTCCACTGAGGCCGGGCCGCAACCAGCGCGAGGGGACACGGGGATCAGCGCCGCGGCCGTGCTCAGCAGACTTCGATCGGCTGGTGTCCTGCCGGTCGTTGAGCTGCCCAGCCCGGATGTCGCGGTGCCGTTGGCCGAGACCCTGCGCGGAGCGGGGCTCGAGGTGATCGAGTTCACGTTCCGCACAGATGGGGCGGCGGAGGCCATCGCTGCCGTTCGGCGGGCGTGCCCGGATGTCCTCGTCGGGGCGGGGACCGTGCTGACCCTGGCGCAGCTCGAAGCCGCGATCGACTCCGGTGCGAGGTTCATCGCTTCTCCCGGGTTCAGCCCGTTGATCGTGGAGCGATCGCTGGCCGCACAGGTGTTGCCGCTGCCTGGGGTCTGCACGCCGACCGAGATTCTGATGGCCCTCGAAGCCGGACTGGAGGCCCTGAAGTTCTTCCCGGCGGAACAGGCCGGCGGCGTGGCGTACCTCCGGTCACTGGCGGGGCCATTCCGCACCACCCGATTTGTGCCGACCGGTGGAATCAGCGCCGCCAACCTGGGCGACTACCTGGCGGTTCCGAGCGTGCTGGCATGCGGCGGCACGTGGTTCGTGCTGAAGGAACTGCTGGCGGCCGGCGACTTCGCAACCGTCGCCCGGCTGGCGTCCGAGGCAGTGCGCGTGGTCAAGGAGGTCCGGGGTGACGCTCGAGGTTGAACCTGGCCCGGTTCACCTCGCCATCGAGGTCGATCTCGGCGTCGTCTCGTGCGACGTGGCCGTCCCGCAGCGCGCGGACGGGGGCCGCTACGGGCCGGCTCCCGCCTCCGGGCGAACTCGGAGCTGAGGGTCGAACGCGACCAGAGCAGCACGCTGGCCGACGGCGATCCGCCCGCGGTCGCTGATCCCGAGGAGCGCCAGCGGATTGCGGCTGGCAGCGGCGATGGCATGGGGAAGCGGCAGGCCCGACGCGACCAGGTTCCGGACGGCCGTGTCGAGGGCGACCACCGACCCGGCCAGGGTCGAGGTGCCCGCCAGGACCGCCCGCCCGCGAGCGATCTCCACAGGAAGTCCGCCGATTCGACCCTGGCCGGCGCCCGTGCCGGCCAGGGCGATGGCGTCACTGACGAGGAACAGCCGATCGGGCGGCTTGAGCCGGGTGATCAGCGGCCAGACCTCGGGGACGACATGGTGGCCGTCGGCGATCAGCTCGACCGCGACCGCGTCGTCGAGGAGGGCCGCCAGGGCCAGCCCGGGCGAGCGGTGGTCGATCCCGGTCATCGCGTTGAACAGATGGGTCGTGGACCGCGCGCCGGCCGCATAACCCGCCTGGGCCTGGGCGAAGGTCGCCGCCGAGTGGCCGAGCGACACGACCACCCCCCGTTCCACCGCCCAGGCGATCAGGTCGAGCGCGCCGGGGAGCTCGGGTGCGACGGTGATCATCCGGAGTCCCTCGGCCAGCCGGTCGAGCCGTGATGTCGGCACGTCGGCCGGAGCCAGCAGGAGGGCGGGGTCGTGGGCGCCGCGCCGTGCTTCGGAGAGGAACGGCCCTTCGAGGTTGAAGCCGAGTGGCTGGGCGCCGTCCTCGGGCGCGTGTGGCATCCAGGCGCGAACGTCGTCGGCGAATCGCTCGAGCGCGTCGAGGGAGGCGGTGACCGCCGTTGGCAGAAACGATGTGACCTGATGCGCCCGGACTGCCCGAGCCATCCCCGACAGGGCGTCTGGACCACCCATCGCGTCGAAGCCGCCGAAGCCGTGGACGTGGAGGTCCACGAAGCCAGGAGCGATGAGCGGCCGATCGTCCGCGCCCCGGGAGGCCCCCTCCGAGCTCAGCCCAGCCGCGGTCCCTTCCTCGTCGAGCTCGACTGCGGCGATCCAGCCGTCCTCGACGGTGACCCGTCCCAGGGCAACCCGGTCATCGAGGACGAGCCAGCCCGCGAGCTCGAACCGGCCTGCCGTCACGAGCCCGACCCGCCCGGGAGGACGTCGAGCGCCTCCACCTCGAACCTGACCTCGAGCGCGTAGCGGTCGGCCGGGTAGACGCTCTCGGTCGCCTCGATCCGGCGGCCATGAACGTCGGCGATCACCCGGCGCTCGACGAGCAGCGGATCACCGCTCCGAATTCCGAGCAGCCGCGCCTCCTCGGCCGTCGCGGCGGCCGCCGCGATCGTGGCGGTCCCCTTGGTCAGCACGAACCCGCCTTGGGCAAGCGCCTCGTGGAGCGACCCGCGGGCGAGGTCCGCCCGCATGACGACCTCCGCGACCTCGTCGATCAGGACGCTGTTCTCGAGCGCGATCGGCAAGCCATCGGCCTGGCGGAGCCGTCGGAGATGGACGATCGGTTGTCGGGGCGGGATGCCCAGACTCGCCGCTTCGGAGGGTCGCGACGGCCGGATCTCGCGTGCCAGGAGGCGGGACGACGGCACGCGCCCGGCCCGGAGCATCTCCTGGGTGAAGCTCATCAGCCGAGTTGCCCGCCGATGGGTCGGCGGGTTGGCCACGAAGGTGCCGCGGCCGGGCTCACGGCGGACCAGTCCGTCGTCAGCCAGACGCTGCATTGCGTTCCGGGCGGTCATCCGGCTGACCCCGAACTCGACGCACAGCTCTGTATCGGACGGCAGCCGCTGACCCGGCGACAAGGCCGCGATCCGCTCGCGCAGCGACTGCTCGATCTGGCGGTAGTGCGGCTGGTAGACGGGTCGGACCATCACGCCCCGCGGCTTGCCCCAACCGTTGCGGCGTCGGCAGGTCCAATCGCTCCGCGTCGCGCGGCCTCCTCGGCGCCGTGGATCGCCGCTCCGATCGCCCCCGCCCACGTCCCGAGCTCGGCGGTGACCAGCTCGACTCGATCGAGGGCGGTGGTCTTGACTCGACGCCGCAGCTCGGCACGGATCGGCTCGAGGAGCAGATCGGCGGCCGCGGCCACCCCGCCGCCGATCACCACCTGGTCAGGGGAGATGACGGTCACCATATTGGCGATCCCGATCCCGAGGTAGCGGCCCACCGCCGCGAGCCCGTCGGTTGCTTGCTGGTCGCCGGCGCGCGCCCGGGCCAGGGCCTCCTCCACGGTCGCCGCTCCACAGGCGGCGGCGATCTGGTCGGCCCGGGCAAACGCCTCGAGGCAGCCGCGGTTGCCGCAGCCGCACCACGGCCCATCGGGCTCGATCGTGAGGTGGCCGATCTCGCCAGCCGTGCCGTCGTGGCCCTGGTGGACGTGGCCGTCAACGGCGATCACCCCGCCGACCCCGGTCCCCAGCGTCAACCCGACCATCGAATCAGCGTGGCGGGCCGCGCCCAACCGGAGCTCGGCCAGCCCGAACGCGCGGGCGTCGTTGATCAGGAACGCCGGATGGCCGAGCGCCTCGCCGATTGGTCCGGCCACAGGTCGGCCGGCCCACGCGCCCGGGAGGTTGACCAGGAACCGGGTCGCGCCGGTCGCGGGGTCGTACAGCCCGGGCACGCCGATCCCAACGGTTTCGACGCCGGCGCATCGGGCGATCGCGTCACGGCCGGCCTCGATCAGCCGCGGGATCACGGCATCGGGTCCGTCGGAGGCCGGGGTCGTCAGCTGGTCGCGCTCGAGCACACGCCAGACGTCGTGGTCACCTTCCTGCTCGTGCTCGACGACCACCCACTTGATGTTCGTGCCCCCGAGGTCGAGGCCAAGATGCCGAGTGGCTCGAGCGGGTTGGCGCACGGTGGTCAGGCCTCGTCGGTGACCCGGGCGTAGGCCGCCGCGACCACGACGATCAGGGACCCGAACAGGATCTGCCGCACCGCCTCGGGGTAACCGAGCGCTGACAGCAGCGAGATCAGCACCTGGAGGATCAGGGTCCCGACGATCGTGCCGGCGTAGCCTCCGCGGCCGCCCATGATCGACGTCCCGCCGATCACTGCGGCGGCCACCGACGGCAGGACGGAGGTATCAACCAGGGTCACGCTGGCAACGTTGTTCAGGCCTGAGTAGAGGAACCCGGCGATTGCGGCGATGACGGCCGAAAGCATGTAGAGCACGATCAGGACCTGCCACGAACGAGTCCCGGCGAGTCGTGCCGCCACCGGGTTGTCGCCGATCGCGTACAGCAGCCGGCCGAA
>JAKAHU010000273.1 GCA_021825385.1 Chloroflexota bacterium
CTGATCGGGATGGTCGCCGCGATCGTGCTCGGCGGGTTCGCGATCAGCATCCTCTACCTGATCCTGACCGGCGGGCGCTGACGGCGAGGTGACGACCCGGTGACGGCGCCCGACGAACCGATGACCGCCTCCGGCCTCCCCTCGTCGGCCGTCCCGCCCGAGACCTGGGCCCGCGCCCACGCCGAGCTGGTCGAGGATCTCCGGGCCCTGATCCGGATCCCGACCGTCAACCCGCCCGGGGACGAGATCCGCGCCGCCCGCCACGTCCACGACCTCCTGGCCGACCTTGGCCTCCGGCCCGAGCTGGTCGAGCCGCTCCCCGGCCGCGGCTCGGTCGCCTGCCGGCTCCGGGGCGACGGCAGCGGCGGGGCGCCGCTCCTTCTGCTCTCGCACCTCGACGTCGTCCCGGCCCCGGCCGAGGGCTGGACCCACGACCCGTTCGCGGCCGACGTCGCCGAGGGCTACGTCTGGGGCCGTGGCGCGGTCGACATGAAGGGGATGGTGGCCCTGGAGCTCGGCGTCATCCGTCGCCTCGTCGCCGAGGCACGGGCGGCCGGCCGCGATCCGGCCGCCGATCCGATCCCGGGGCTCCGGCGCGACATCCTGTTCGCCTCGACCGCGGATGAGGAGGCCGGCGGCCATGCCGGGGCCGGCTGGCTGGTCGAGCACCGACCGGAGTGGCTGCGGGCCGATGCCGCGCTCAACGAGGCCGGCGGGGTCTCGATGACCGTCGCCGGACGGACGTTCTACCCGATCGGGGTCGCCGAGAAGGGCTACGCGGTCTACCGGCTGAGGGTCCGCGGCGCCTGGGGCCACGCCTCGATGCCGCGCCCGGACAACGCCGCGGTCCGGGCGGCCACCCTGATCGCGCGGCTCGCCGCGCCCGGACAGCCGCGCCTGACCCCGGTCATGGAGCGCTTCCTGGCCGCGGCGGCGGACGAACTCCCGGCCCCGACCGCGGCCCTCGTCCGCCAGATCGCCGATCCCGACCCGGCCACCGGCCAGGCGGCGCTCGAGCGGCTCTGCGCCGAGCCGTACCGGCGCGCCATGGGGGCGCTCCTGCGCGACTCGATCTCGGTCGGCGTCGTGGCGGCGGGCGTGAAGTACAACGTCATTCCCGGGCTGGCCACGGTCGAGATCGACTGCCGCGTCCTGCCGGGCACGACCGAGGAGCAGATGCGGGCCGAGGTCGAACGGCGGGTCGGCCCGGACCTCGCCCCCCACGTCGAGGTCGAGCTCCTGGGCTTCGGTGAGCCGGTCGAGGCCCCGCTCGACCACCCGCTCTACGCGGTGCTGGCCGGGACGCTCCGCGACCACGACCCCGACGCCCTCCCGCTCCCGGCGATGGCCCCGTTCGCCACCGACGCGAAGCACACCGTGAAGCTCGGCGTGCCAACCTACGGCTTCTCCCCGCTGCGCAACGACCCACGCGAGACGTGGCTCGAGCGCTTCCACGGGGTCGACGAGCGGGTCGGCCTGGACGCCCTCCGGTTCGGCCTGCCGGTCCTCTACGACGTCGTCCGCCGCTACTGCGGCTGACGCGCCCGCCGTCCCGCGCCGACCCCGGTTCGGCACCGTGGCGGCCGGCCGGGCCCCGGCCGGGCCCCGGCCGGACGGCGAGGGCGCGAGCGCGCCGGGCAGCCCGGGGTCAGTCGCGCGGAGCCCGGATCAGCCGGCCGCGGCGGGAGATGGCGTGGGTGGCGAGGGCCGCGACCCCCATCGCGATCAGGGCCCGCTCCGGCTGGGGGAGTGTCCGGACCGCGGTCAGGAACTGGTCGGCCCGGGCCCGGTCGAAGGCCCGCAGGAGCGCCTGCCCACGATGGGTGAGCACGAGCGAACGCTGGCGGCGATCCTCCGCCTCCAGGTGGCGCTCGACGAGCCGGCGACGGACGAGCCCATCGACCAGCCGACTCGTCGCCGAGGGCGATCGGCCGAGCGTGTCGGCCAGGTCCGAGACGGTCGTCGTGGCGTTGTCGGCGAGGACGTACAGGGCGGCCAGCTGGGTGAACCCGAGCCGCTGCTCGCCGAGCTGGGAGGCGAACCCGACGACGAGCTCGCGCCAGAGGGCCCGCCCCATCGCCACCCGCTCGGAGATCTCGCGCGGGTTTCCGGTCCGCAGGCCGGCCGCGACGACCGGCCCGGAGAGGTCCGCCTCGAAGATCCGGGCAATCGTCCGGGCTGGTTTCGTCCGCCGCTTTCGCACCACCCTCCGAGCGTAGCCGGATCGGCCGATTGGTGCAATCGCGCACACACCTGCCGCAGCGGGGGCCTGCGACCGACTACCCTGCCAGGGTGACGACCACGAACCCCGGGACGATCGCGTTCGTCTTCCCCGGTCAAGGCTCGCAGTCGGTCGGGATGGGTCGGGCGCTGGCCGCCGCCTCGCCGGCCGCCGCCGCCGTCTTCGCGGAGGCGGACGCCGCCCTCGGCGAACCGCTCAGCCGCCTCGCCTGGGAAGGTCCGGCCGAGGTGCTCGACCTGACGGTGAACGCCCAGCCGGCGATCCTGGCCACCTCGATCGCCTGCCTCGCCGCCCTGCGCGAGCGCTGGACGGCGCTCGGCAGCCGTGCCCCCGAGCCCGCCTTTGCCGCCGGTCACTCGATGGGCCAGTACTCGGCTCTCGTGGCGGCCGGGTCGATCTCGCTCGCTGACGGCCTCCGGCTGGTGCGCGAGCGGGGCCGCCTGATGCAGGGTTCCGGGGCGGGCCGGGCGGGGCGGATGGCCGCCCTGATCGGGCTCGACGAGGCGCGCCTCCCGGAGCTCGTCGCGGCCGCCTCGGCCCACGGCCTGTTCGGGATCGCGAACCGCAATTCGCCCGGCCAGGTCGTCGTCTCCGGCGAGCGGGCGGCGGTCGAGGCGGCGATCACGATCGCGCGCGAGCTCGGTGCCCGCCGGGCGCTCGAGCTGCCGGTCTCGGTCGCGGCCCATTCGCCACTGATGGCCGAGGCGGCGGCGGGGATGGCCGGGGTCCTGGCCGGGATCGCCTTCCGCGACCCGCATCCGCCGCTCCTGGCCAATGCCGACGCCCACCTGATCACGACCGCCGAGGCGGCCCGGGCCGAGCTCGTCGAGCACCTCACGACCGGCGTCGACTGGGTGGCGGTCGTCGAGCGGATGCGTGCGGCCGGGGTCACCACCTTCCTCGAGATCGGGCCCGGCCGGGTCCTGACCGGGCTGATCAGGCGGATCGTCCCCGACGCCGGGGCGCTCGCCAGCGACGACCCCACGGCCCCGGACGGGCTGGCCGTCCGGCTCATCGACCCGCCGCCCGCCTGACCCGGCCCCGGCCACGGGCACCACTTCGCCAGGAGACCGCCACCGTGCGCAAACCCGATTACAACCGCCGCGTCGTCGTCACCGGCCTCGGCGTCGTCAGCCCCGTGGGCAACGACCCGGCCACGGCCTGGTCGAACCTGGTCAACGGACGGAGCGGGATCGGCCGGATCACCCGCTTCGACGTCTCGCGTTACGAGCACCAGGCAGGGGGCGAGGTCCACGACTTCGAGCCGACCGCCTGGCTCGACCCGAAGGCGGCGCGACGGAGCGAGGCCAGCCTCCACTTCGGGGTCGCGGCGGCCAAGCAGGCGCTCGCCGACTCGGGGTTCGAGATCACCGACCAGAACCGGACCGAAGTCGGGGTCGTGTTCGGCTCCGGAGCGGGCGGCCAGACTCTGATGATCGACAACTGGACGGTCCTGCGCGAGCGCGGGCCACGGGCGGTCTCACCGACCTTCATCGCCAACGCCCTGGTCGACTCGCCATCGGGGATGATCGCGATCGAAACCGGCGCGATCGGGCACAACATCTGCATCGTCTCGGCCTGCGCGACCGGGACCCACAACGTGGCCGAGGCGGCCGAGGCGATCCGGCGCGGTGACTGCATCGCGGTCATCAGCGGATCGACCGAGATGCCCCTGCTCGAGGTGGCCCACGCCGGGTTCGGCAACATGCGCGGCCTCGGGTCACCCCGTCCCGGCGAGGGGATCGTGACCGTCTCGCGCCCGTTCGACCGGACCCGGGATGGCTTCGTGCTCGGCGAGGGCGCGGCCTCGCTCTTCCTCGAGGACCTCGAGCTGGCCAAGGCCCGTGGGGCGCGGATCTACGCCGAGGTCGTCGGCTACGGCTCGGCGGCGGACGGCTGGGACATGGTCCAGCCGGTCGAGGGCGGTGCCGGCTCGGCCCGGGCGATGAAGATGGCCCTCGAGCGGCGCGGCGTGCCGGCGGACGAGATCGACATGATCAATCCGCATGGGACCTCGACCCCGCTCGGCGACAAGCGCGAGGCCGAGGCGATCTGGGCGGTCTTCGGCGCGCACACCCCCGAGATCGAGATCAGCGGCACGAAGTCGATGACCGGCCACATGATGGGCGCGGCCGGCTCGTTCGAGGCCTTCGCGACCGTGATGTCGATCCACGAGCAGGTCGTGCCGGGAACCCTG
>JAKAHU010000274.1 GCA_021825385.1 Chloroflexota bacterium
GCGGCGGCCCCGGTGTCCTCGGGCGCGCGCGCGGTGTGTGTGTCTCGTCTCGTCTCTTCTCGTCTCGTCTCGGCTAGCAAGGCGTCAGGGTGGCGCTCGCTGACCGAACGCTCCCCGGACGGTCCCCGCCCGCTGACCGAACGCCGCCCGGCCGATGCCTGGGCAGCCTCCCTTCGCCGACCCCGTTCGGTGTCCAAACCGTGGAACCGAAACAGCCCGGACGGCTGGAGCTCGATGACCCCGGCATCGCACAGAGCGGCGAGGCTGGCCTTCCGGATGGACGCGGGGACATCGGCCGGAGCAGGCCATGCCATGTCGGCGGCGATGAGCAGCCGGAGCCATGCCGCGAGATGAGCGTCGTGTGGGTAGATGGTCGTCAGACGGTCGTCGTTGCGGACGGTCCAGTAGACGCGGGAGTAGGGCGACCTCTCGCTCATGGCGTCATCTCGGCGAGACGACGCGGGCCCTTGCTCCGATTGCACGAGAGACACGCCGGGACGAGGTTAGCCACAACGTGCTCCCCACCCCAATACAAGGGCTCTACGTGGTCGAGCTCTGGTCGGGATCTGCCCCGGCTGTCGAGGAATCGGGTACGGCGACCGAGACGAGAGATGACGATCAGGGCCCCGCAGTAGTGGCAGGCGATCTCCTTGGTCTGGCCTGGTCGGCACCCGTATCGCTCGGCGACCTGCGCCCGCATCGCCTGAGTAATCGCTGGACGCCTCACGACGGCTCCTCTCCCTGCCAGGCGTACTTGACCGTCTCCCACCACCCCACATGCCTCTGCGTCGCGTTGTGGCGCCTCACCGCCTTCGCGATCGTCTCGTGTGTCCAGACCTGCACGAGAGCGCCACACAGGCAGGCCGTGGTGAGGCGCGCGGGGCGGTCGTGGAACGACGGATCGGGCGAGTGCCCGAACGTCTCTCTCACGCCGTCTCTCCGCGCGCGCGCGCCTGCGCGGATGTGTGCGCGCGCGCCTGCGCGCCTGCGGAGACCGGGCCCGACCCCGCGCGCGCACACATCCGCGCATACATGCGCGCGCGCGCGGAGAGACGAGCCTGATCCTCGCTCATGACCCGACCGTCTCGCGTCCGAGGATCGTGGTCCCGTAGAGGTAGCAGGCGCGCCCGGCGGGGGTCGTGCCGCCCGCACCCCGGGCGACGAGGCCGGCACGAGTGAGCTCCCACAGCCGAGGGCGCAGCGTGTTGCCGGGCATCCCGAGCTGTTCCTCGAGCTCCCATTCGGCGACCGGCTCCCGGCGCAGGATCGCCTCGAGCACCCGGAGTCGGAGCGGCTTCGCCGGCCCGACCATCGAGGCGGCGGCCTCCGCCGACATCGGATCGGCGGTCGTCGGCGGGGTCATCGTGTCCCACAGGGAGAGGGAGGACATGGCGACTCCTTCCTGGGTGAGATGAAGGCTCCGGGCGAACAGGGGTTCATAGTCGACGAGGCCGGCATCGCGCAGGGTCACGAGGTGCGAGTGGGTGGCGGAGGTCGAGGCCAGCCCGACGGCCGCGGTGAGCTCGCGGACTGACGGGGCGAACCCATGTTCTGCCTGATGGCGGCCGATGTAGGCCAGGATCGCCAGGCGCCGGGCGGGCCCGTTGTGGATGCTCACGGCAGCGCCGCCATGTCGATCCCGAGAGCCGCCCCGAGGACGAGGCCGACGGCGGGGATGAGGACGAGGAACGTGAATGCGAGGAGGACGCCTTCCACGAGGACGGCGAGGACGTAGTGCTTGCTCATGCAGCCGTCCCCGGATTTGCGGTCCCTGGAGCCGCGTTCGCGCGTCGCTTGGACATCGCCGCCACTCGGCCAGGGTTCGCCGCCCCAGGCGTCCAGAAACGCGCCCCGGTGGGCGTGGCGCAGGCGGTGCAGTACGTACCCGCCGCCTCCCGGACGCCGCACGTCGGGCAGACCTGTTCGAGCTTCCCCCGGACGAGTAGCTCGTTCATGCCAGCCCCGCCTCGTCGATCGCCTCACTCACCACGTCGTAGCTGGCGGAGATGCAGCGCCGGCACAGCCGGATCGCCCCGTCGTCGCTCGTGTAGACGCGGCTGGCGGGGTCGACGGGCCGCCAGCCCGACCCGCAGTAGCCGCACCGTGGGATGGTGGGCGCGTACCGCCACATGGCAGCGACAGTCTGCCGCGGAGCGGATAGCCGCCCCGTTCGTTCGTCTCGGTGATCCATGTCCATCAGGGTCTCCCGCTAGGCTCGGGCAGGACGGGGGCCGCGGGCCCTAGAGCCGCGGAGTGCCGCAGCCTCCGCGGCCCCCGTCCCTCGATGGTACTCCGGGGGCAGGCAACCGACAACGTGCCAGTTGCCACCTGGGGTCAGACGTGCGACCCGCCGGATCCCCTTGCGCCCTCGCTCCACTCGGTAGGTGTCCCCGCCCCGAGCGACGAGCTCCACCGGTAGAGGTAGGCGAGGAGGAGGGGGCGGAAGATGCGGCTCGCCTCGGTCTTCACCCGGTGGTGGTAGGAGCACAGGCTCACGAGGTTCGCCGGCGTCGACGGCCCCCGGAGCGAGAGGCCCAGGCCCGCCACGTGGTCGAGCTCGATCCGCCCCCGGCAGAGACCCGGCATCTCGACCTTCGGGCCCACGCACCCGGCGTCCCGTTCGAGGACGATCTCCGCTACCTCCGGGGTCACCGGATCCCTGCGCATCTACGTGGCCCACGACGCCTTCCCGCCGTCGCTCCGATGCAGCCCGAGGTGCTTCTCGATCAGCTCGCAGGTCGAGCCGTCGTCGTAGGGCGAG
The DNA here is from genome assembly GCA_021825385.1 of Chloroflexota bacterium. Lineage (GTDB taxonomy): Bacteria > Chloroflexota > Limnocylindria > Limnocylindrales > CSP1-4 > JAKAHU01. Next base: position 2,762 of record JAKAHU010000274.1, read on the forward strand.
GCCGCCCCGCAGAGTGTCCGCCGCCGAGGTGACGCCTTCGGCGGTGGAGCAGACTCCTCGGACACGACCTCGCCCTCGACGACTTCCTCCGCCGGAGCTTCGGCAACGGGCTTCGACTCCGACTCGGGCGCGGGAGGAGCGTCAGTGCCACCACCGGTGGCCTCCTCCTGCGCGGGCTCCGACTCCGCCGGGACGGTGGGCCGGAGCTTCGACATGATCCGCTCCCTGGCGGCTGAGGTATCCACGGCGACCGGGGCGGCGTACTCACGCTCGTCGTCGCGGTTAATCGCCTCCATCGCTTCGACCGTCAGGGGCGCCCGCTTCATCAGGCGGCGGAGGACGGTTTTTTTCGCCATCTCGCCGTAGTCGGTGACCCAGGGGCCGCTGTTGGCGGACTTCGAGCGCGCGCGGATCCCGTCGATCTGGTCCTTCCGCATGGGTTCGAAGTCGAACGTGCCATCGACATACCAGACGACCGCGTAGGCGTGGAGGATCTTCTCCGGGTCTGACGTGAGAAACGCCGGCCGGTGGTTGATCCTGGGCTCGGTCCCGAACATGACCTCGTACGCATCCCCCTCGTAGACGAGGCGCGCCTCGGCGGCGCGGACCCGGCCGCTGCGGAGCGCGAGATCGACGTAGGCCATGTAGCCGAGCCGGAGCTCGGCCTGGTCCTCCCACTTCGGCGGCGCACCCCGCTTCGCCACGTTGACGCGGTAGGGCACGAGGTAGGCCCGACCCAGGAGGCCCGTCGGCTCGAGCCCGAGCTCGGCCGCCTCGATGACGGAGCGGACGATGGACGACGGCGTGCACTCCATGAGCCTCGGGTTCTTGCTGATCGCCAGCGTCACGACCTTGCGGAACCTCGCGTAGTCGAGGCTCGCGGGCATGATCGCCAGCAGAGCCTCGGCCCGCTGGTCGAGAGCCTGGTCGATGGCCGACACCTTGTCCCGCGCCGTCGCCACGACGACCGCAGCGGAGTCCTTCGTCACGACACGTCCTCCAGTGCGCGCACCTCGAACCGGCGGGTCGTACCCGGGGGCTCGGTGTGCCGCGCGATGATCTCGTTGGCGAGCGCCTGGTCGGCCGGGTCGTCGAGCAGGTCGATGATCTCCGGCAGCGCCGCCGCCCACGTCGTCTTGCCTGGCGTCTTCACGTTGCGCCAGGTCACCGAGTAGAGCGGGCCCGACGATGCCTCGGCCGAGCCGAGGTCCTCCCGCATGAGGTTGCCGAGCTCGGCCAGCCGGCCCTCCTCGGCCTTGTGGGCAGCCTTGAGCGCGAGCCACTCGAGCGCCCGCTCCTCGAAACCCGGCGGTGGGTCGATGGACGCCAGCTCCGCCTTCGGGAACCGGATGTTGAGCAGCTCGCGGGAGGCGTCCGTGCCGTCGACCGGCGGAGGGACCTTCGCGAGCACGTGATCGAACCAGAACTCGCGCTCCCTCTCGATCAGCGCCTCGATCATGTCCTCGTCGCGCTCGACCCGGTACTCCCGGTACTTCGACCCGGCGATGAGGAGGGCGAAGTCGATGTAGGACCCGTCGGTGACGCCGAGGTAGTGGAGGCCCTGGAGCAGGTAGTCGTTCGGAATCTGGTCCGTGCCCTCCTCGCCCCACTCGTTGACCGACCAGAGGCCGGTCGTCTTGCAGTCGAGGAGGCCGTCCGGC
>JAKAHU010000275.1 GCA_021825385.1 Chloroflexota bacterium
GGCGTTCACGGCGATGCGGGCTCGGGGCGCCAAGGTGACCGACATCGCGGTCGTCGTCGTGGCCGCCGACGATGGGGTCATGCCCCAGACGATCGAGGCGATCGACCATGCCCGGGCGGCGAAGGTACCGATCATCATCGCCCTGAACAAGATCGACAAGCCCGACGCGAACCCCGAGCGGGTGAAGAACGAGCTGGCCGAGGCCGGGGTGATCGTCGAGGAGTACGGCGGCGACGTGCCGCTCGTGCCCGTCTCGGCCAAGGCGCGGATCGGCCTCGACGAGCTGCTCGAGATGATCCTGCTCGTGGCCGACCTCCAGGAACTGAAGGCGAACCCGAAGCGGCCCGCGGTCGGGACGATCGTCGAGGCCCAGCTGGACAAGGGCCGTGGCCCGGTCGCGACCGCGCTCATCCAGACCGGCACGCTCCGGGTCGGCGACGTGATCGTCGTCGGGGAGACGTACGGCAAGGTTCGGGCCCTCGAGAACGCCGCCGGCAAGCGCGTCGCCAAGGCCGGCCCCTCGAGCGCGGTCGTCGTCCTCGGCCTGGCCGACGTGCCCCAGGCGGGTGACATCCTCCGGGTCGTGGCCGACGAGAAGGAGGCCCGGGCGATGGTCGAGGCTCGCAAGGCGGCCACCGCCGGCCGGGGTGGGGAGACCGGTCGGGCGACGCTCGAGGATCTCTACCGCCAGATCCAGGCCGGCCAGACCAAGGAGTTGCGGATCATCCTCAAGGCCGACGTGTCCGGCTCGCTCGGCGCGATCACGCACGCCCTCGACCAGCTCTCGACCGACGAGGTCCGGATCCACGTCCTCCACGAGGGAGCCGGCGACATCACCGACAACGACATCCTGCTCGCGTCGGCCTCGAACGCGATCGTGGTCGGCTTCAACACGAAGATCACCGACACCGCCCGCCGAGCCGCCGAGGCCGAGGGGGTCGACGTCCGCCTGTACGACATCATCTACAAGCTGACCGATGACATCGAGGCCGCCCTCAAGGGCCTCCTCGAGCCCGAGGTGGTCGAGGTCGTCGAGGGCCGGGCGGAGGTCCGCCAGATCTTCCGGGTGGGCAAGGGGACCGTGATCGCCGGCTGCTACGTGACCGACGGCCGGATCGTTCGCGGCGGCGCGCGGGTCTGGCGTGGCGGCAGGATCATCGCCACCGACCGGATCGAGTCGCTCCGTCGCTTCCGGGACGACGTGCGCGAGGTGGCGGCGAACTTCGAGTGTGGGATCGGGCTGGCCAACTTCCACGACCTGCAGGAAGGCGACATCATCGAATGCTTCACCCAGCAGACGGTCGGCCGCGCCTCGGGCGGCTGATCCTGCCGGACCGGGCATCTCGCGCCGTGGACGATCACGGATGAGCCAGCGGACCGAACGGATCGATGAGCTGCTCCGCCAGGAGATCGGGGCGATCCTGGGCCGCGAGGCCAAGGATCCGCGGATCGGCTTCGCCACGATCACCGAGGTCGAGACGACCCCGGACCTGCGCCACGCGCGGGTCTGGGTGAGCGTCATCGGCAGCCCCGGGGAGCGGGATGCGACGGTCCTGGCCCTCCAGCACGCGATGCACTTCGTTCGCCGCGAGCTCGGGGCCCGGCTGCGCCTGAAGCGGATCCCCGAGCTCCACATCCGGCTCGACGACTCGATCGAGCGCGGCACGCGCGTCCTCCACCTGATCCAGGAGCTCGAGGCGGGCCACGAGCCGGATCTCGTCCCCGAGGTCGAATCCCTTCCGACCCCGGTGGCGCGGCTGCGCCACGAGGGCGACGCGGAGGAGTCCACGTCCGAGTCTGCGGCCGGGGCGATTCCGGCGCGGCCGGCCGGGGCGATTCCCACCCGGCGGCGCCAGAGACGGCAGGGAGGCCGGCCACCCCGGTGAGCGTCGACCTGACCCCCTTTCTCGACGCGGTCCCGGACGATGCGCTCGAGGCGATCCGGGGTGCCCGCGAGGCCCTGATCGCGACCCACGAGAACCCCGACGCGGACACGCTCGGGGCCGCGCTGGCGGTTGAACTGCTCGTCGCCCGGCAGGGTGGCCGCGCGACGCTCGTGTGCAGCGATCCGATCCCGCCCCTGTACGCGTTCCTGCCCGGGATCGAGCGGTTCCGGACCGACCTGGACGAGGGCGCGACCCACGATCTGCTCGTCGTTTGCGACTGCGGCACGCTCGACCGGATCGGCCCGCTGCTCGACCGCCACCGGAGCCTGTTCGAGCGGCTGCCGCGGCTGGTGATCGACCACCACCTCTCGAACGGGGACTCAGGCGCCGGCCACTGGATCGACCCGGCGGCGGCCGCGACCTGCGAGATGGTCGCGCTCCTCGCGGCCCGACTCGGGGTTCCCTTCGACGCCGGGGGCGGGGCCCTGGCGACGGTCCTGATGGCCGGGATCGTGATGGACACCGCCACCTTCGCCCACCCCAACGCGACCCCCCGCACGCTCGCCATCTCGGCCGCGCTCGTTGCCGCGGGGGCGCCCCTGAGCGAGATCTCGCGCCGGCTGTACCGGACCAAGCCCGATGCTCAGCTGCGGCTCTTCGGGCGGGTCCTGGACCGGCTCGAAACCGCCCACGAGGGCCGGATCATCTGGTCCACGATCCTCGAGTCCGACTTCGCCGCCAGCGGCGCGGATCCGGCTCACTCGGAGGGCCTGATCGACCTGCTCGCCCAGTCGGAGCGGGCCGAGGTCGCGATCATCTTCAAAGAGGTCGGCAGCACGACCCGGATCAGCGTCCGGACGAAGGCGGGCGGCGTCGACGCGACGGTCCTGACCGGGCGTTTCGGTGGCGGGGGACACGCCCGGGCGGCCGGGGCGACGATCGCCCTGCCGGTCAACGAGGCCCGCCCGGTCGTCCTGGCCGAGGCCGAGCGGCTCGTCGCCGCGCTCGGCCGCTGAGCGGCGCCGGACGCGCCATGGACGGGATCCTGATCGTCGACAAGCCGGCCGGCCCGACCTCCCACGACATCGTCGCCCTCATCCGCCGGCTGGCGGCGACGAAGCGGGTCGGCCACGGCGGGACGCTCGACCCGTTCGCCAGCGGTGTCCTGCCGGTCTTCCTCGGCCGGGCGACGCGGATGGTCGAGTACCACCTCGGCGACCCGAAGTCGTACCGGGCGACGATCTGCTTCGGGGCGAGCTCGACGACCGATGACCTCGACGGCGAGCTCAGCCCGGTTGACGGGCCGACCCTCGACCGGGCCGCGGTCGAGGCGGCCCTGGCCGCTTTGCGCGGCCGGATCACCCAGCTGCCGCCGGCCTACAGCGCGATCAAGGTCGCCGGCCGGCGAGCATACGCCCTGGCCCGGGCCGGCCAGCAACCGGTCCTCGCTCCCCGCGAGGTGACGATCGAGCGACTCGAGCTCATCGCCTGGGACGACGCCGACCCGGTCCGCCCGGTCGCGGTCGTCGAGATCGACTGCTCGGCCGGGACGTACGTCCGGGCCCTCGCCCGGGACCTCGGGCGGGCGGTTGGCTCGGCCGCCTACCTGGGGGGGCTGGTCCGCCTCGCGTCCGGCCCGTTCCGGCTGGCCGACGCGCATCCACTCGAGCAGATCCGGGCCGCGGCGGCCTCCGGCCCGGACGCGCTCGGGGCGCTCCTGTTGCGACCGGACGCTGGGCTCGAGGCCTGGCCCGCCCTGACCCTCGCCCCGGCCGAGCTCGAGGCGATCGGCCAGGGCCGGTTCATCCGGCCGACGGCCGGCGTGCCCGCCGTGGCGCCGGGGACGCGGCTCCGCCTGGTCGACGGCGAGGGGCGACTGGTGGCGATCGCGGTCGTCCGGGACGGCCGCCTGGCGCCCGAAAAGGTGTTCGTCGAGCCGGCCGCCACGGGCCTCGGCGGCGGGCTGGAGGCCGCCCTCCTGGCCGAGCGAGATCCCGACCCGAGCCTCGATCCCGACCCGGCCAGCCCCGACGGCGATGGCTGAGCGGGCGACCCCGGTCGACGCGGTCCACGGGATCGAGGCGCTGACACCGGCCCACGGACGACTGTTCGTCGTCGTGGGCGTCTTCGACGGCCTCCACCGGGGCCACCTGTACCTGCTCCGCCACCTGCGCCGGGAGGCCCGTCGGCGGGCCGCCCGGGCGGCCGTGGTCACCTTCGACGCCCACCCCGACGAGGTCGTCCTCGGTGCCGCGCCGCCGCTCCTGTGCGATCTCGACGAACGGCTGGTCCTGCTCGCCGAGGCCGGGGTCGAGGTCACGGTCGTCCAGCACTTCGATGTCGCGCTCCGGATGACCCCCTACGACCGGTTCGTCGAGATGCTCCGGGCCAGGACCGCGATCGCGGGGTTCCTGATGACCCCCGATGCCGCGTTCGGACACGAGCGGCGCGGCACGCCGGCGGCGGTCGCCGAGCTCGGCCGGCGCGACGGCT
>JAKAHU010000276.1 GCA_021825385.1 Chloroflexota bacterium
TGATCCCCGCCGTTGCGGGCTCATCCCGAACGCTCCCGCCGGCGCACCGGCCCCGCCGCGCGGTACCCGACCCCGCGGACCGTGGCCACGTAGCGCGGCGCGGTCGGGCCGTCGCCGAGCTTCTCGCGCAGACGCTTCACGTAGACATCGATGGCCCGGTCGGTCACGTCACCATCGCCGTGGCCGTACAGAGCGTCGAGCAGGCCATCTCGGTCGAGGACCCGCCCGTTGGCCAGCAGGAGCGCTCCGAGCAGGCGCATCTCGAGCGCCGTCAGGGCGACCGGCCGGCCCGCCACACGCACCTGGTGCCGCGCCAAGTCCAGCTCGAGGTCCTCCAGGACCAGCACGGCCGCCTCGGGGGCGGCCGCCTGCTCGGTCCGCCGGAGGATCGACCGGACGCGGACGACCAGCTCGGCGGGCGAGAACGGCTTGGGGAGGTAGTCGTCGGCCCCCTCGCTCAGGCCGAGGATCCGGTCGCCGACCGTGCCCCGGGCGGACAGGACCAGGATCGGGGTGTCGCCGGCGGCACGGGCGCGACGGATGACGGCCAGCCCGTCGATCTCGGGCAGCATGAGGTCGAGGACGACCAGGCGCGGGTCGGCCTCCTCGATCGCCCGGATCGCCGCGCGGCCGTCGCCGGCGCTGATCACCGAGTAGCGCTCGCGCTCGAGATACGTGCGTACGAGGGCGACGATCTTGGGGTCGTCGTCCACGACGAGAATCGGCCGGGCATCACGCGCAGGCATGGCGGGCATCATCACGCCGCGGACGATGGGGCGCAACGATGACACCCCGGTGACAGCGCGGTCTCGCTCAACCCATCTCGCGCAGGCGCACCAGCTCGACGAGTGCGTCTCGGTCCTGCCCGCAGTCCGGGCAGGCCGCCAGGTGCGTGGCCACGTCGGGGTAGAGCGCCGCCGCCGATCGCCCGGCGAGTTCGTGCTCGACGTACTCGTCGAGCACCTCGAGGGTGCGTTCGCACCCGGCATCGTCGCCGGCTGGGCCGAGCACCCGTCGCAGGAGTTCCTGGGGGCCACTCATCAGGCTTCTCCTTCGTCGGCCCAGGGGGTCCAGCCCTTCGCCTCGAGGCTCGAGCGCAGCTTTCGCCGTGCGTCGTGGAGCACCTTGTAGATCGCGCCCCGGGTGCTGTCGAGCCGATCGGCCAGAACGTCGATCGGAACCTCGTGGACGACGACCGCGGCGAAGATGTCGCGTTGCCGCGGGGTCAGGTCGGCCGCGACCGACCGCTCGATGGCGTCGATCAGCTCGCGGATCTCGACTCGAGCCTCGGGCGTCGATGGCGCGTGATCGGCCAACTTCTCCCACCCGGCGTCGTCCATCGTTGCCGTCCGGCCGCGCCAGCTCTCGCGACGCAGGGCGGCCGAGACCTCGAACACGACGAACTTGTAGGCCCAGGTCGTGAACCGGCTGGCGCCACGGTACGTATCGAGCTTGCGCAGCACGACGATCACGGCGTCGCCGGCCGCCTGCCGGGCAAGATCGTCCAGATCGTCGGCCGCCGGCACCGGCAACGAGCCACGCCGGCGCTGGGCCTCGTGCCGGGCCGCGCGGTGCAGCAGGGCGTACAGGTCGGCCACGCCCTGGTCATGGCCGGGCCCATCGGATCGAAGTGCCGCGAGCCAGGCTCGCGAATCCGGATCGAGCACGACCGCAGCGTCAACCGTCACCGCCACAGGATCGCATGGCTCGACCGCTCGGACGAGCTCGACGTCGAGCATCAGGCCTCCGCGGGCGGCGCGGGATCCGGCTCGATCAGATAGCCGAGCACATGCTGCGCCCAGTCAAGCCATCCGTCAGCGAGCTCAGGCGCATCGAGGAGACGCCTGACGAGAGATCGGTCGGCGTGGTAGGCGCGCTCGACGAGGCCGACCGTCACCCCGTGATCCGGTCGTGACAGGACGCGAATCTCGTCGCCCGCCGCAACGTCACCCTCGGTCACGATGCGCAGGTAGGCTCCGGGTCGAGCGGCCGCGGCGAAACGTGACGGGAAGCGCTGATCGGCCATCCGGATCCCGAGCTTGTAGCAGGGAGTCCGTGGCTGGCTGACCTCGAGGACGGCCGAGCCAACTGCCCAGCGCTCGCCGACCACGGCGTTCGTGACGTCGATTCCGGCTGTCGTCAGGTTCTCCCCGAACGTTCCCGGCGCGACGATCTGGCCGAGCTCGACCGTCCACCACGAGAGGTCCTCCTGGGCGTAGGCGTAAATGGCCTTGTCGGCGCCGCCGTGGACCGAGCGGTCCGCCTGGTCGTCACCGGCGAGGTTCACGCCGCGGGCGCGGATCGGCCCGCTCACCGGGACCTTCCAGATGCCGGTGGTGACCGGCGACCCACGGAACGGGACCGTGCGAGGACGCCCCACGTTCACCGATACCACCGTCGGGGGTCTCGGGGCGCCCGGAACCGGACGCCCCGACAAACCCGCGCGGCGGTCGTCGACCGACCGATCCACTCGTGTCCTCCCCGTACTCGGTGACGTGCGCTCAGCGCGCCGTCATCTGTGGCACGACACGCTCCTCGTGGAAGCGGCGGATCGCCCCGGCGATCTCGTCGAGCTTGTCCTCGACCGCGAAGTGACCCGTGTCGAGCCTGACCAGCTCGGCATCGGGCAGGTCGCGCAGGTAGGCGTCGCCGCCCTCCGGGGTGAAGAACAGATCGTTCTGGCCCCACAGGATGAGCGTCTTCGGCTGACGTGTCCGCAGGAAGGCCTGCCAGGTCGGGTAGAGCTCGACGTTCGTGCGGTAGTCGTAGAACAGGTCGAGCTGGACCCGCCTCGCGTTCGGGCGTTCCAGGAAGTGGAGGTCCATGTTCCAGTTGTCCGGGCTGACCGCATCGGGATCGCGGTGGCCGTGGGTGTACACGAGCTTCACGCCACCGAGCTCGAGGAAGGGCAGCAGGGGTGCCTCCGTCTCGGGGCTCCGGTTCACCCAGAGGGCATGGCGAATTGAGTCCCAGGCTGCCGTGAACCCCTCCTCGTAGGCGTTCGAGTTCTGGATGACCTGCCAGTCGAGCCAGTCGGGGTGGCGCCCGATGATCCGGTTGCCCACCGGGCCGCCGTAGTCCTGCATGAACATCCCCATCGGACCGGTGAACCCGATCGTCAGCAGCAGACCTTCGACGACTTCCGACAGCCGGTCGAACGTGTAGGCGAAGCCACTCGGGTCCGGCATGTCCGTGTTTCCGAAGCCGGGGTAGTCCGGTGCCACGATGTGGAAGCGGTCCGCCAGGGCCGGAATCAGGTTCCGGAACTGGTGAGACGAGGCCGGGAACCCGCCCAGCAGCAGGAGCTTTGGCGAATCCGGGCTCCCTGCCTCTCGGTAGAAGACGGACAGGCCATCCACGGTGGCGGTCTTGTGCTTGATCACTCGACGGATCTCCTCGGTACGGCGCCGGCCGCTCGGACCACGACGGTCCGTGCAAAGGGCGCTCACCGTGTTTGCGTCGCCTGCCGGTGATTCCTTACCCACCATCCAGGACCACCTATCGCGTGGTAGGCGTTCGGGTGCCTTGAGGTGGGCGACCGGCGGGGCGATTCGGACGCCCGATGCGCCGAGTCGCGTGGTGCGGACCCACCCACCGCGTGGGGAGCGTCGGTCGGCTCCACCGCCATCGCGGCCCTTGTCACAGGATCGACACGAGCCCGTCATCACCACGTCAAGTCGTCCCGCGAGCATGGCCACCGGCACTCGACCGGCACACCGGACGGGGCGTCCGGAGGCTTCCAAGGCGTGTTCACGCCTGAGGCTCGGCACGAGAAGTGGAGAAGAACGGTGCGTCGCAGGACACTATTCACACTGCTCACGTTGGCCATGACCATCGGTTCGGTGGCAGCGGCCGATCCGGCTGCCGCGGCCGGCAAGCCCGCGGCAACGGGGACCATCACGGCAAACGGCTGGTACGAGGGAGAGGAGATCTACTACCTGCTCCCCCTGACCGGCGGAGTCGAGGAAGGCGTCACCCAGCGTGGCCAGAACGATCTCTACCTGATCGGTGGGGACCGCGCCTTCCAGGGCAACGTCGCCGAATTCATCCCCGGTGAGGCCGGCTACTCACCGCATTGGAACGTCAACGTCGTCCACACCGCGCCCGGCAAGACGCTCGCTGACATCTTGGCCTCACCCTACGCCTCGGCCCACTACCCCGAGGCGCTCTTCGACGACACCGAGAGCATCCTCGCCGCACAGCTGGCGGGCCTGGTGACGATCGATCACCTGGGCGTCGTCGTCCTCTGCCCGGTCGTCACCGAGCAGGCCGCGGAGGCGCCGGGGAACACCCAGCTTTCGGAGCAGTTCCCAGCGTTCCCGAACACCTTCTAGGCCGCGCCGGCCGCGCCGGCCGCGCC
>JAKAHU010000277.1 GCA_021825385.1 Chloroflexota bacterium
CCCCGGCGCACCGGACGCCGGACCGCGGCTGCCCCTACGGACAGGGGCTCGAGGGGTCGATCAGGGTCAGCCGGATCGCCGTCCCGGGCGGGCGCTGCTCACCGGGCAGCGGTAGCTGGGCCTGGACGAGCCAGGTCCCGTCGTAGGCCCCGCCGGTCGGATTCGTCGATACCGTACCGAGCACGAAGCCATCGCTGGTCAGCTGCTGGGTCGCGGCATCCAGGGTAAGGCAACGGTAATCCCCGACCGGCACGAGGGACGGGGTCGGCGAGCTGGACGGGGACGGTGGCGGTGTCGCGGTCGGCTCGAGGGTGACGGTCGGGCTCGGGGTCGGGCTGGGCGACGGCTCGGGGCCCTTCGAGACGACGTAGTTCACCGGCGTCCCGCGGGCAACCTGGCTGCCGGCCTGCGGATCCTGGCTGACGACCGACCCACTCGGTACGATCGGGTCGAACGCCTCGGTCCGGGACCCGTTCGTCAGCCCGGCCTGGAAGATCGCCGCCAGCGCGTCCGGCTCCGGCTTCAGGCGCAGGTCCGGGACCTGAACCGTCTCGGTTCCGGTCGCAACGGTGACCGTGATCTGCGAGCCCTTGTCCACCCGCGTGTTGGCCGGCGGCTGCTGGTCGAGGATCGTGCCCACCGGACGGTCGCTCGGCTGGGTCGTGGTCACGAGCTGGAGCCCGAGCGTGTCGGCCGTGGCCCGGGCTTCGTCGAGCGTGCGGCCGACGAAATCGGGCACGGTCACCTGCTCGACCGGCGTCGCCGTCGTGCCCCCCGAGACGACCTGGTAGAGCAGGTACGCGGCGGCGACCAGGACGAGGAGCCCGAGCAGCCCGGACACCCAGACCCAGGGGCTCGTTCCATCCCCGGCCGGCTCAGGCCCCGGCCACGAAGGCGGCGTGGAGCCGCCGGACCCGGGCTCGAGGTCGGCGGCCGGGCCAACGGCATAGGCGTCCTCGGGGTACGGGAGCGGGCGGGCGGCCGCGGCGCGAGCGGTCCCGGACGGCGAGGCGATCGCCGGAGGCGAGGATCTGGGCGGCACGGCTGGTCGGATGCGGCCGGGCGTCGTCCCCGCCCCGGCCGCGACCACCGCGCCGGGCACCGGCCCTGCGGCAGGCGCGAGAGCCGACGGTCCGACCAGCCCACCCGGTGCCGCTGCTGCCGGTGGCCGGATCGGCCCCACCGTGGCCGAGCTCCCAGCCAGGAACGACTCGAGGGCGTCGGCCATCGCCGCGGCACTCGGGAAGCGGTCCTCGGCAGCCGGGGCGAGGGCCCGGCGCACGATCGCATCGAGCGCCGGCGGCACGGAGGCCATGACGTCAGACGGACCGGGGGCGGCGCCGGTCAGGCGCGCCATCGCGACCGACGCGGCGCTGTCGCCCTCCCAGGGCCGGCGCCCGGTCAGGCACTCATAGAGCACGATCCCGAGGGCGTAGATGTCCGAGGCGGCGCTGGCGGGTTCACCGCGCGCCTGTTCGGGGCTGAAGTAGTGCACCGAGCCGAGTGTCATCCCCGGCAGGGTGAGCTGCGCCTCGGCGATCGCCCGGGCGATCCCGAAGTCGGTCACCTTCACCCGGCCATCGTTGGCAATCAGGATGTTGCCGGGCTTGACGTCGCGATGGACGATCCCCCGGGCGTGGGCAGCATCGAGGGCGCGCGCGACCTCGGCCGCGATCCGGGCCGCCTGGCGCGGGGCGAGGGCACCGTTCCGCCGCAGGAGCGAGGCCAGGTCCTCGCCCTCCACGTACTCCATGACGATGAACGGGCCGTCCGGGCCCTGGCCGTAGTCATGAACCGAGACGATGTTCGGATGGTTCAGCGATGCGGCCGACTGCGCCTCCTGGCGGAACCGGGCGAAGAAGTCGGGGTCGCGTCCGTACTCGGGGCGGAGCACCTTGACCGCGACGTCGCGCCCGAGCCGGATGTCCTGGGCACGGTGGATCGTCGCCATGCCGCCCTGTCCGAGCAGCTCGACGAGCCGGTACCGACCCCCGAGCACGCTGCCGATCTCCGCCACACGAACTCCTTCGGAACACCGGGCCACGGTCGCTGCCGCGACCGGCCGGCATCGTAGCCGATCCCGTTACGGATCGAGCGCGCGCAGGTACTCGCGAAACTCCCGGCCGAGGTCGGGGCGCTGGAGGGCAAGCTCGACCGACGCCTTCAGCCAGCCCATCGTCGTGCCCGCGTCGTAGCGGATGCCGTCGAACCGGTAGGCGTAGACCTGCTGCTCCTCCATGAGCGCTTCGATCGCGTCGGTGAGCTGAATCTCGCCGCCAGCACCGCGGGGAGTCTGCTCGAGCTTGTCGAAGATCTTCGGGGTCAGGACGTAGCGCCCAACGATGGCCAGGTTCGATGGCGCCTCATCGGCAAGCGGCTTCTCGACCACCCGCGAGACCCGCTGCAGCCGCCCGTGGTCGAGCGCCTCGACCGTCGGGTCGACGGCGATGATCCCGTAGCGGTTCGTCTCCTCGAGGGGAACCTCGGCCACCGCCACGATCGAACTGTGCACCTCCTGGTACGCGTGCATCAGCTGGCCGATGCACGGCCGGTCACCGACGACGACGTCGTCGGACAGGATGACCGCGAACGGCTCGTGCCCCACGAGCTCCTTGGCCATCAGGACGGCATGGCCCAGCCCGAGCTGTTCCTTCTGGCGGATGTAGGCGACCTGTGCCAGGTCGCTGATGTGCCGGATCTGGCGCAGCATCTCGATGTCGCCGCGCTCCTCGAGGAGGTGCTCGAGCTCGAACGAGAGGTCGAAGTGGTCCTCGATCGCCCGCTTCTGGCTGCTCGTGACGATGATCACCTGCTCGATGCCGGCGGCGACCGCCTCTTCCACCGCGTACTGGATGACGGGCTTGTCGACGAGGGGCAGCATCTCTTTGGGCTGCGCCTTCGTGGCGGGGAGGAACCGGGTGCCCCACCCGGCGGCGGGGAAGACCGCTTTGCGGACGCGCATCGAACCTCTGCGGGGCGGACGTGGATCCCCGCCAGTATACCGCCGGACCCTTTCGCGCCCGGTTTGGCCCCTGATCGCGGGCGGCCTCCGGGCCGGCGGGGGGCGGGACGGACGGCCCTCCGCTGGCCCTGCGCCGGGGTCCGCGTACGACCGGGCGTCAGCCCTGGCTGCCGCCGTCGGACGGAGCCGCCTCCTGGCGAGCGGGGCGCAGCCGGACCCGGGTGAACGGGATCCGGATCTCCCGGAAGACTTCGGACGAGACGAGGAAGCCGGCGAACAAGAACACGACGCCCAGGAACTTGCCCAGCTCGAACAGCTCCGTGTAGCCGAACCGGACGAGCCCGTCGGTGACGGTCGGGATGAACGCCCCGATCGCGATCAGGATCGTGGCCGGGACACGGCTGTGGAGCCTGCCCGCCAGGAGCGCCCGGACCGCTCCGGGCAGCGAGGCCACGAGGTTGACCGCGATCGCCACCGGCGAGATGGCGAGGTTGAACAGGAACTGATCGCCCGGCTGGCTCGGGTCGAGCGAGTAGGTGAGGACCCGCCGCTTGGGCATGAAGACGTAGGTCGAGAAGATCGCGCCCAGGACGAGCGAGAAGGCGCCGGTGATGTTCAGGAACGGGGTGAGCAGGCGGATGTGGCCGGGGATGATCGTGGCCACCGGCATCCCGGTCGCCGGATCGACCGCATAGCCCGGCGCGGGCAGGTCGGTGGTCAGCATCAGGACGACGCTCAGGAGTGTCGCGCCCGCCACCGCGAACGCCGCCAGGTACGGCCAGCGCTCGTTCTGGAAGTACGTTTCGATCCCGATCGCCAGGGCCAGGACGAGGGCCGCGATCAGGTAGAGGATCGGGGCGGGACCGGCGTTCGCATACTCGGGCTTGTTGCGGACGAGGAATGTGAACAGGCCGGCCAGGAAGAGGCTGACCGCGAACGAGTAGCCGAACCGCGTCCGGCCGAGCAGGAAGGCCGTGCCCAGACCGAGCCAGCCCGCCGTCCAGACCGCGCCGGTCAGGTACCAGGTCCGATAGAGGCCCTCGGTCCACCCCGTGGCTGCCGCGAGCGCTTCGCTCCCGGCGGCGATCCCGTAGAACAGCGTGCCGATCGCCCAGATCAGCTGGAACCCGTGGCGCCGCTCGCGCCACTGGTCGAGGAGCGCGACGGTGAACAGGAGGGCGAGCAACGAGGTGAGACCGGGGAGCCAGACCGTGATGCTCATCGTGTGACCACCTCGGGGTCAGCGGTCGCGCCCGTGGCGCGATCGATCAGGCCGGGACGAACTCGTGATCGTCGCGATGGATCCCGTCGCACAGGCCCCATCGTGGCGGCTGGCCGGGAATCGAC
>JAKAHU010000278.1 GCA_021825385.1 Chloroflexota bacterium
GCGGTAACTGGCCAGCCGCATCGACCACCACACATCGTTACGATGTTCCAACATTCCAGACTTGCAGTGGCCCAGTATCGCACACCTACAACGTTGCAGTCGCGACAACCCCGGGCACGTCGCCCGGCGCTCCGGCCACGACCAGCCCGGCCGACGCCGCGATCTACGACCAGATCGAGCGCGAGGTCGAGCAGCTGCGCGGCCTCCGGGCGACCCGGCCGGTCGTGCCCCGCCTGATCGACGAGGCCGGCCTGCGCGCCTACGTCGCCCGGTCGCTGGCCGAGACCCTGCCGGCCCGGCTCGATGCCTCCGACGCCCTCCTTCGGGCGCTCGGCCTCCTGCCCGACGGCTCCTCGCTCGGCGAGCTCTTCAGCGAGCTCTTCACGGCCCAGATCGCCGGCTTCTACGACCCCGAGACGAAGGCCCTGAACGTGGTCACCAGGCAGGGCGGCCTCGGCCCGGTGGAGAAGGTGACATTCGCCCACGAGTTCACCCATGCCCTCCAGGACCAGCACTTCCCGACCTTCCGGGCCGATGAGTTCCAGGGTGCCGCCTCGGGGATCATCCGGACCCCGGACGGCCAGTCGGACCGCTCGCTGGCCACGCTCGGTCTGGTCGAGGGCGACCCGACCCTGGTCATGACCCTGTGGGCCCAGCAGCACCTCCAGCCGAGCGAGCTGGAGGAGCTGCTCGCCGCCTCGAGCGATCCGCAGACGGCCAAGGTGCTGGCCGAGATGCCGGCGATCCTGCGCGACACGCTCCTCTACCCGTACACGGCCGGACTCGGGTTCGTCCTCGGGCGCCAGCTCGCCGGCGGCTGGGCGGCGGTCGACCGGCTGTACGCGAACCCGCCGACCTCGACCGAGCAGGTCCTCCACCCGGAGAAGTACGGGGTCGACGAGCCGGTGACGGTCACCCTCCCGGCCGACCTGGCCCGGCGGCTGGGCGGCGGCTGGGTGCTCGTCCAGGAGGACACCCTGGGCGAGCTCCAGCTCCGGTCCTGGCTCCAGATTGCGGGGTCGATCCCGGGGGCCACGACCTCGAGCATCACCGCCCAGGTCGCCGCGGCCGGCTGGGGTGGCGACCGGATCGCGCTCTTCCGAGGGCCGAAGGGCGCCTGGGCGCTCGTTCTCCGAACGGCCTGGGACACCGCCGCCGATGCCGATGAATTCGCCCTGGCCGCGCCCGGCTCGCTCGCCTCGACCCCGATCGGGCCGAACGTCATCCGCACGGGCGTCAGGACGGTCGATTACGTCGCCGGGAGCACGGCCCTGGCCGAGGCGCTGCTGACCCGGGCCCTCGGCCACGAGGGCGACTGACCGCCGCCCCCCGGAGAGCCGCCCGCCGCCCGAAGGCCGCCCGCGCCCAGAGGGCGCCCGCCGCCCGAAGGCCCCCCTACATCGACTCGGGCGCCGAGATCCCCAGCAGGCCCAGGGCATTCGCGAGCGTCGTCTTCGTCGCCAGGACGAGCGCCAGGCGGGCCCGCGAGCGCTCCGGTTCGGCCCGGTCGATCACCCGGGCGTCGCGGTAGAAGGCGTGGAACGTCGTCGCCAGATCGGTCGCGAAGGCGGTGATTCCCTGGGTCTCTTCGGCCGCCGCCGCGTCCTCGACCACCTCGGGCAGACGGACGAGCGCCCGTGCCAGGGCCGCCTCCGGTCCGCCGGCCAGGATCCCGCCGACCGAGTCGGCCGGTGAGAGACCCGCCTCGGCCGCCTTGCGCAGGATCGAGGCGATCCGAGCGTGGGCGTACTGGACGTAGTAGACCGGGTTCTCGTTCGACTGCTTCTTGGCCAGCTCGATGTCGAAGTCGATCCCGCTGGTATGGGCCCGCGAGGCGAAGAACCAGCGCGCGGCATCGACCCCGACCTCGGCCAGCAGCTCGTCGAGGGTGATGAATTCGCCCGAGCGCTTCGACATCGAGATCTCCCGGCCGTCCCGGATGAAGCGGACCCAGGCGACGAGGATCATCTGGACGCGGGTCATGTCGTAGCCCAGCGCCTGGGCGGCGTTGCGGACCCGGGCGACCGTGCCATGGTGGTCGGCGCCCCAGATGTAGATCAGGTGGTCGAAGCCGCGGCTGAACTTCTCCTCGAGGTAGCCGATGTCCGAGGCGAAGTACGTGTACTCGCCGTTCGACTTGCGGATCACGCGGTCCTTGTCGTCCCCGAAGGCGGTCGAGCGAAACCAGGTCGCTCCGTCCTGCTCGTAGACGTGGCCGGCGGCGCGGAGCTTCTCGATCGCCCGCTCGACCCAGCCCTCGCGGTGAAGCGAGCCCTCGGTCTTCCAGACGTCGAAGTGGACACCAAGGTGAGCGAGGCTCGCCTCGATCCCGGCCCGGACCTGCTCCGACGCCCAGGCCCCGACCGGCCAGGCGGGGTCCTCCCCGGCCGCGATGGCCGCCGCCGCGGTGGCCCGGACCTCGGCCGGCAGCTGGTGGGCGAGGTCGACGACGTAGGCGCCGTGGTAGCCGTCATCGGGGACGGGCTGGCCGGTGGCGAGAGCCCAGACCGATGCCCCGAGGTTGCGCACCTGCGCCCCGAAGTCGTTGAAGTAGTACTCGCGGGTGACCGTGTGGCCGGCCGCCTCGAGCACCCGGCACAGGAGGTCGCCCACGAACGCGCCCCGGGCATTGCCGATGTGGAGCGGGCCGGTCGGGTTGGCCGAGACGAACTCGACGTTGATCCGCTGCGGGTCGGGGACGCGGACGCGGCCCCAGGTGGCGGGCTGGCCGAGGATCCGGTCGATCGTGGCGGCCAGGGCGGCGTCCGAGAGGCGGAGGTTGATGAAACCCGGGGCGACGGCCTCGGCGGTCGCGATCGGCGTGGTGGGGGGCGCGATACCGGCCGCAGTTGGGGCCGCCACGGCCTGTGCGGCCTCGGCGGCCTCCCGCGCCAGTTCGGTCGCCAGGACCCGGGCGATCTCGAGCGGCGCCCGCCGGTAGGGTCGGGCCAGCTTCATGGCCAGGTTCGTGGCGAGGTCGCCGTGCTCGGGCTTGGCCGGACGCTCGATGTCGACCGCGGGCGTGCCGGCGTCCTCGGGGAGCGGCGGGAGCCTCCCCTCGGCGATCGCCCGCGCCCAGGCGCGTTCGACCGCCTGGCGGGCCTGGGTGCGGATCGGGCTATCGGCGGTCGGCCCGGCGAAGCCTGGCGCGTCCGCGGTCGGTGCGTCCGCGGTCGGTGTGGCGGCGGGGCTGAGATCAGTTGAATCGGCGGAAGGCAACGAGTCGCTCCTGAGCAGGCGGGCTGACTCATGGTAGCGGGTGCCCACGGCCATCGCGGGCAGCGGCAGCTCAGCCGTCGAATCGGAGTGCGCCCGACCCGGCCCACCCCTCGTCGGGACGAATGCGACGCAGGACCGGCCCCGGCGATCACGGAGGTTCGAGTACCAGTACTTCGGTGCACGAACGCACCGGAATCGATGCGATCCGAGTATGCGATCGCGGTGGGAGCAGGGTAGTTAGTAGTAGATATTGGCAAAACAGCCTAGTACCATTGGCGCGGCCTGCGGCTTACCATGCAGGTGGACTGATCGTGGGTGCCAGTACTCATGGGGCACCAGCGCAGTTGGGGCTTTCGGGCGCCTCCACCTGAGGCAGCCTTCGATGGACTCGACGGAAGCACCAACCTATCGTCGCTCCAACTCGGGGAACGGAGGACTCATCGATGAACCGACCCATCAGGGGCAGCGGCCCCCGTAGCCGCTTGACCGCCTTCCGGACGATCGGCTGGCTGGCGGTCGTTTCGATGCTCGCCGTGGCCCTCCTGGGGCCAGGGGCCGGTCCAGCTGCTGCGGTTGCCCCGAACCCCAACTACGAGTTCGGCACCCCGGGCGTGACCGTTGATGGAGTGTGGGCCGAATGGACCGAGGCCGACTTCTTCGCGTACATGTACCGCGCTGCCAAACCCGACAAGCCGGTCGAGTCGAAGCTCTACCTTCGGTACAACTGCACCAACGGCACGCTGTACGTCGGCGTGATCACTGTCGACGACGTGACGCTCCAGCCGGACGGCGACAACTTCGTGAAGATCGACGACGTCAAGAAGGTCGGGTCGCCGAACATCGGCAACTACACCGAGGACCCCACCGACCCGAAGACTCACTGGGAAGCGTCGTTCGCGCTGGGCGCAGGCACCTACGATCTTGATGTTCACACCCAGGTCGCGGACGATGGGTCGCAGACGTCGGCCGTTGACGATCGCGGGATCCCGTTGACGATCGCGTGCCCGCAGCCGACCCCCACCCCAACGCCGACGCCGACCCCAACGCCGACGCCGACCCCAA
>JAKAHU010000279.1 GCA_021825385.1 Chloroflexota bacterium
GCCGACGGCCGGCGACGCCGGCGCCGATCGCGTCGCCTCCGGCGTCGCGGCGGGGCCGGCCAGCGTCCAGGCGGTCGGCAGCGGTCCCGGCGGCGCCGGCTGCGGCCCGTATCGTTGTGGCCTGGCCGCGCCGAGATCGGCCAGCCAGGCTGCCTCGAACGCCGCCGCGTCGACTCCGAGGCCAGCCTCGAAGGCCTCGTCATCGGTGACCCCGGTGGCGTAGGTGCGCACGAGCCGCACGAGCGCGTCACGGCCGTGGCGGCGGACGAGGTAATCGACAGCCGAGACGCTCTCGGCATAGGCGAGGGCGAACCGGGCCGCGGTCGTCGGGAACTCCCCGGTCAGCGCCTCGAGCGGCATCAGGTCGGCCGCGGCGACCGCGCCGGCCACCAGGCTTCGGTCGCTCTGCTCGTAGCCCTGGGCGAGGTAGACCGCCAGTCCCTCGTTCAACCACCGGGGCGGGTCGTGGTACGGGTTGCGCACGGCGGTGTCGAAGACGAGGTGGGTGAGCTCGTGCGGGATGACGATCGAGACCCAGCGGTCCCCGATCTCGGCCGGGGTGATCAGGGCGAACAGCGTCCGAATCTCGGCGTTCGCCTGGCCGCCCACGTTCTCCCGCGTCCCGGGCCCGAGCGCGTCGTAGAAGGCGGCCTGATCGGCATAGATGAAGAAGTCGATCGGTCTCGTCTCACGTACGCCGAACAGGCTCGCCGCCTTGTCGATCGCGGCCTGCCCGATGGCCAGGGCGCGGCGTCCAAAGGCCTCGTCGCCGGCGTACCAGTGGACCCGCACGATCGGCCCGCTCGTCGTTCGCCAGCTGAACCGCGTGTCGGCGTAGACGGCGCTCGCCGGCGGGCCAAGGTCGACCGTGCCGTCCGGCCAGGTGACCCGCCAGCGGGCCGTGAACGGGGTGTTCGGCAGGAGCCCCGAACCGCTCGCATCGAGCAGGTAGCGCAGGGTCGTCGAACCGGGAGCCGGGACCGGGACCTCGGACACGAACAGGCCGGCATCGGGCGACGAGCTGATGACGACCTCCACCCGCTTCGCCGTCCCGCCGAGCACGACCGGCTGCTCGAAGGTCACACCCTGAGCCCAGCGGGCGGTGGCCGACGGCCGCCCGAACGTCGACCCAGCGGCCAGGACCGGCTGGACGGCGGTGGCGATCAGCAGTCCGGCCAGGAGGAGCGGCGCCGAACGCCACCGCCGGCGAGGGGCGGGGCTCACCGGTCGCTCCAGGCCAGACCGGCCAGGCGAAGGATGCCCAGGCCGTTCTGGCTCGCCCCGAGGAGCCCGTCCCGGGCCAGGGCCCAGCCGGTCGAGTAGCTGACCGGGATGGCCGGGACGTCGCGCTGGACGAGCGCCTCGGCGCGCTCGTAGGCGGCCTGGGCGGCGGCGGGATCGCCGGCCGCGGTTGCCTCGGCGATCGCCGCGTCGAACTCGGCCGAGCGCCAGCGGGTGTAGTTGCTCGAGCGGTCGGTCCCGAGCAGGATGCCCAGGAAGTCGTTCGGGCTCGGATAGTCGGCGACCCAGGCCAGCGACCAGAAGGCCGGCGGGTCGGCCGACAGCCGCGCGAAGTACTGGTCGGCGGGCATCCGCTCGACGCGGACGTCGATCCCGAGGACCGTTCGTAACGTGCTCGCCACGGCGTCGTCGTAGTCGTAACCCGCCGAGACGAGCGTGACCGGCGGGAAACCGGTCCCACCCGGGTAGCCGGCCTGTGCCAGCAGGGCCCGGGCACTGGCCGGGTCGTGGGTCGGGCCGAAGTCGCGCTCGCTCCGGCCGGGGATGCCGAGCGGGACCATGCTCGTGGCGGGTGTGGCCTGGTCACCGGCGGCCAGGGCGACGATCCGGCGCCAGTCCACGGCCGTGGCGAAGGCGCGCCGGACACGGACGTCGTCGAACGGCGGGCGGCTCGTGTCGAAGCCGAAGAAATCAACCGCCAGGGCCGGGACGCTCCGCAGCCGGGGCCCGAGGTCACGGTCCCAGGCAATCCACGAGGCGTCGTACGGGCTGATCGGGGCGTAGTCGAGCTCGCCGCCGGCGAACACCTCGACCGGGCTGCGTCCGCCGATGTCGAACACGAGCCGGACCGTCCGGATCGCCGGCGGCCCGGCCCAGTAGCGGTCGTTGGCCGTCAGGACGAGCGCGCTCGAGGTCGCCTGCTCGAGCCGGTAGGCGCCGCTGCCGACGAACGTGGCCGCCCCGCCGGGAGATGCCTCGCTGTCGATCGAAGGCGGCACGATCCCGAACGTCGGGCTGGCCACGACGGCCACGAAATCGGTCGGGCGAGCCAGACGGACCTCGACCTCGTTGCCCGAGGCGCGGAGGCCGACCGTTGCCGGATCCCGGCTCTGGCCGCTCAGATACGCCCTGGCGCCCTCCACGTCCAGGGCGAGCGAGGCGAGCGGCGAAGGCGATCCGGGGTCGAGGATCCGCAACCAGCTGCGCACGACGTCCGCTCCGGTGAGCGCCGTCCCGTCGGAGAAGGTCAGCCCCGATCGGAGGTGGAAGACGACCCGTCGGCCACCGTCGAGGACCTCCCACGACGCGGCCAGAGCAGGCCGGAGGACGAGCTCGGGGTCGTACGTCGTGAGCGTCTCGAAGAGCTGGGCGGAGACCGCGGCGCTGGCCGAGTCACCCTCGCGGGCCGGATCGAGAGTCGCCGGCTCGCCGGCCAGGATCGAGACGTCGTTCCGTCCCGCGCCGGCGGCCGGGGCGGGCCCGCGGCTGAGGTCGAGGGCCCCCAGCACCAGGGCGCTCCCGACGGCGAGCGCGAGCAGGACCGGCAGACGGCGACCAAGGGCCGCCAGGATCTCGTTCAGGGGTTCCCCTCGGCTGAGAGGGCGCCATGACCGGCTCGGCGCCACCTGGCCGCGAGTATAGGCGGGCGGTCCGTCCGCTGTTCGCGGCGGGTCGTCCCGGGCGCCGCCTCCGCCCTGGCGGGCGCGCGAGACCGCCTCCCGGCCGTGGCCGGCGCGATCGATCAGGCAGGGCGTGACGGGCAGAAGATGAGGCTTCGCCGAACCACACCGCCGGGGGAACGATGCCTTGCTGCGAAGCCTCGCCCACGACAACGAGGCCGTGGCTGGGACGTTAGGGGTGGCTCCCGGCTCGGCGCGCAGGGTGCAACGGGGTGTCCCCGGACAACAGCTCGACCCGACCGCCGAACCGGTCACTCACCCGGTAGCTGTTGCGCTTCGCCTGGCGGGTCTCCTCGGGGCCGGCCCCGGTGTCCGGGTCCGGCTCGTGATCTGCGATCGGCAGACCGGGGACCCGGATCGCCCGGCGAGGTGGTCGCTCGGCCCCCTCGTCGCGAAGGACGAAGCTCCACCAAACGCCGAGCCGGTGTGGCACGCGGAAGTGCTCGTCGAGCGGGCCGCGAGCCAGATAGTCCGCTCGCCGGAAGGCGAGGCAGGCGCCGCCGACCACGTCAACCTCGCCGGGGGGCGCGGCGGTGAATCGGCGGGCGTTGCCACTGACACTCCCCCAGCCTCCGGCGACCGCCACCGACGGATCGTCGAGTGCCCGGACGAGTGGCGAGAGGGCGTCGCCAAGCAGCTCGACGCCAGCGTCCAGGAGGATCACGACGACGCCCAGGGCCCGGCGAATGCCCGCGTTCAGGGCCGCCGCCTGGCCGACCCGGCTCGCCATCCAGACGACCTCCACCAGCGCGCCACCGATCGGGGCGGCGGCCGGCCCCCGGGGATCCTCGAGCGACGCCGCCTGGGCCTCCGACGGGGCGTCGGCGACGATCACGACCTGGGTGCCGGCCGGGGCCGTCTGGCGCAGCTGGTCGAGCAGCCGGGCCAGCTCCGCGGGATGGTCGGTGGCCCGGATGACCACCGTGGCCGCCGCCGTGGCGGGCTCGGCCAGGCGCGAGGGGACCCGCTCGCTCGCCCCATAGCGGACGCTCTGGCCATCGACGACGTCGGGCGGATGGGCCGGGCGGAGGGCGAAGTCGAACCCCCGGTCGACCACCGTCCAACCGGCTGCCTCGATCAGCGACCGTTGCCGGTCGGCTTCCTCCCAGTCGCCCGCCTGGCGAGCCCGGCGGCGGGCGTGAGCGGCGTCGAGCACCTCGACGGGAATCGGTCGGGAGATCACCGGCCAAGGATAGCGGCCCACCGGGCTATCCTTCACTCGACCGCCGGGGGCTCCGGCGGCGGCCACCATCCGGGCCGGGCCGCGGCCACCGACGAGGAGACCTGGGCGATGTTCCTGCGACGACTGCTGGGAGGCGGGCCCGCCGATCCGGCCGAGGTGGACCCAGCCGCGG
>JAKAHU010000280.1 GCA_021825385.1 Chloroflexota bacterium
CCGTCACCGTCCAGCGAAGATCGATCCGGAGGAACTCGCACCCGTGCCCGTGCTCGCGACGTACTTCAGTGTCCGTCGAGGCCGCGATCCCTTCTTCAAGTTCTTCATGAAGACGCTCTTCCCCCGCCAGGTGCGCGAGTACGAGCAGAAGTTCGGGATCAGGTTCCTCGGCTGGTACAACGTCGCCCATGGGTGGGACTTCGACAACGTCATCCTGTTCGACCTGCCCGACTATGCAACCCTGGACAAGCTGGAGGCGGACGAGGCGACCCGCACCCTCGGTCACCGGGCAGGGGAGTGGATCTTCCAGCGCCATCACTCGATGCTCCTGCGCGAACGCATGGGCCCGGACCTCGAGTTCCACCCCTGATCGGAGGCGATGCGATGAATGCGAGTCGAAACGAGATGCTCGGCGAGCTCGCGGCCGACGCCGCCCTCGAGCGGACCGACTTCCTGGTCACCGCGGCGGACCAGCTGCGGCGCTTCCTCGAGGCGAACGCGGCCCGGATCCGCGACCTGGGCGGGCTGACCCTGATCGACGACGACCCGGAGTACCTCTCGGTCGCACCCGACCTCACCTTCCGCTCGCGGAGCCGCTACCTCGATGACGAGACCGGCGAGTGGGTGAGCGAGACCGAGGTGATCGAGAGCCCCGCGGAACTGGTCGAGCTGTACAACCCGGCCGATGTCTACGCCGCGTTCGCCGAGGCGGCGCGCGAGGCGGCCGGCCTGGCCCCCGAGCCGACCGCGGCCGAGGGGCTGTTCGAGAGCGCCGGAATCGCCCCCGACGAGACGGTCCGGCTCGACGGCCAGGACGTCTATGCGGCGGCCGCCGACTCGTGGGCCGCCGGCCAGGGGGACGGCGAGGCGACCGACGAGGAGAGCGCCGCCCACCGCCTCTACGACCTCGCCCTCACGTTCCAGGAGCGGAGCCAGGCCAACGAGGCCCGCCTGATCGAGGAGTTCGAGACGGCGGCGGGGAAGCTGACCGCGAAGCTTGGTGACTTCATCGTCGTCGACGATGACGATGAGCGCCTGACGCTCCAGGCCAGCGGCGAGTTCAAGGCCGAGGTCGTGCCCGAGGACGCCGATGGCGAGTGGCGGACGCTGACCACGGCCGAGGAGCTGGTCGAGTTCTACGACCCGACCGACGTCTTCGGCGATCTCGCGGACGCTCTGGCCGAGGCCTTCCCCTCGGTGGCGCCGGAGTTCGACGGCGAGGCCGATGACGAGGAGGGCGGGGGCGAGCCCGACGACGAGGACGCTCCGGCCGGGCCCGGCCGGGACGGGGAGGACCGCGACCGCGCGTGACGATGCGCCTCGCCGCCGCGGAGCTCGTCGAGAGCCGGCAGATCCTGCCGGCCCAATGGATCCAGTCGTTCCACGCACCGGAGCTCGCGACCGGGTCGCGGGCGGGGCAGTTCGTCCACGTTCGGACCGGCGATTGCACCGGCCTCGTCCTCCGGCGCCCGTTCTCGCTCAACACCGCCGACCCGGCCTCCGGAACGATCACGATCCACTTCCGGACGATCGGCCGGGGCACCGCCTGGCTGACCCGGCTCCGACCCGGTGACACGCTCGACATGCTCGGCCCGCTCGGGCGCCCGTTCGAAGTCGATCCCCGCAGCCGGCACCTGCTCCTCGTCGCCGGCGGGCTCGGGATTGCCGGGCTCCGGATGCTCGTCGACGAGGCGATCCGGGACGGTCGCCAGGTGGTCCTCCTGTTCGGAGCCGCGTCGGCCCGCGACGTCTACCCTTCGAGTCTGCTGCCCGACGAGGTCGAGTACGTCGTGGCCACCGAGGATGGCTCGCTCGGCCAGGCCGGGCGGGTGACCGACCTCGTGCCGGCCTACGAGGCCTGGGCGGACCAGGCCTTCGCCTGTGGTCCGCAGCCGATGCTCGCCGCGCTCGCCCGGCTCGCCGCGGGCCGCCGGGAACGGCTCGGGGTGGCCACGCTCGGCCGCAAGCGCGGCGGCGGGAAGCAGGACCCGCTCGGTTCACCGGCGGCGCGCCGAAAGAGCTTCCTCCAGGTGTCGATGGAGCAGAACATGGGCTGCGCCGTCGGGGCGTGCCTGGGCTGCGTGGTCATGGGCGTCTCCGGCCAGCCCCAGCGGGTCTGCCGCGAGGGTCCGGTCTTCGCCGCCGAGGAGATCGCCTGGGAGGGCGGCTGGTGAGCGAGGGCCGAACGTGAGGGCGAAGAAGCGGGTCGTCATCGGACCGGCCGACCGGTCGTCGGGCCGGACGCGGGCCGTGAGCCGGGGATCGGCCCGGAGCGCGTCCGGCTCTTCCCGCCAAGCTCCGAACCCGTTGCCCGGCCTGACGTCGCCGCCAGGGCGTCCGGGTCCGTCCGGGGTCCGGCCGCCGGCGCACCGCGCGCCCGACACCGGTCCGGCGGTGAAGGAGCTCGAGCCCGACGGCGACCTGCCGGGCGGCACCCGGCCGGTCGACCTCTCGGTCGACCTCGGCCGAGGGCTCGTCCTGGCCAACCCGATCCTCGTTGCCTCGGGGACGTTCGGCTACGGGGTCGAGTACGGCGAGGTCGTCGATGTCGAACGGCTCGGGGCGATCTGCTGCAAGGGGACGACGCTCCGGCCCCGGATCGGGAACGCGCCGCCCCGGGTGACCGAGACGCCGGGCGGGATGCTGAACTCGATCGGCCTCCAGAACCCGGGCGTCGAGGCGGTGATCGAGAAATACGCCCCGCTCTGGCAGGCCTGGCGGGTGCCGGTCCTGGTCAACGTGGCGGGCGAATCGATCGCCGACTACGTCGAGGTCGTGCGCCGGCTCGACGGGGTGCCCGGTGTGGCCGGGATCGAGCTCAACATCAGCTGCCCGAACGTGGGCAAGGGCGGGCTCCAGTTCGCCCTCGACGCCGATGCGGCGGGCGCGGTGACCGCCGCCGTCCGGCGGGCGACCGACCTGCCCCTCCTGGTCAAGCTCTCCCCGAACGTGTCCGACGTCCGGCCGATCGCCCGCGCGATCGAGGCCGCCGGGGCCGACGCGCTGACCGCGGTGAACACCCTGTCGGGGATCGCCCTGGCCCCCGACCGGTCGCGCCCATTCCTGGGCAACGTCTTCGGCGGCCTCTCCGGCCCGGCCCTCAAGCCGGTCGCGCTGCGGATCGTCTACGAGGTCACCCAGGTCGTCGAGATCCCGGTCGTCGCCATCGGCGGGGTGACCGAGCTGGCCGATGTGCTCGACTTCCTGGCCGCGGGTGCGGTCGCGGTCCAGGTCGGGACGGCGATCTTCGCCGACCCGATCCTGCCGCTTCGGCTCGTCGACGAGCTCGCCGGGGAGTGCGCGCGCCGGGGCCTCGAGTCGTACCGGCCCCTGATCGGCACGGCCCTGCCGCCGCGGCCAGGTGCGCCGTCCGCGCGTGGCGTGGAGTACCGGCCGTGACCAGCGGGGCGGCCAGCGATCGTCGGCCGGCACCCGCGAGGGACAGGGGGCCCGGACGATGACCACGATCAGGCCGGCCCTCGACGCGGCCACCCGGGCCGCGATCGCCGCCCGCACCGAAGCCCTCTTCCGCCGCTCCGGCGCGCTCCGGGAGGGCCACTTCGTGCTCAAGAGCGGCCGCCACAGCGACCGCTACCTCGAGAAGTTCCTCGTCCTCCAGGACGCCCGGGCGACGAGCGAGCTGTGCGGCTTCTGGGCCCGCCGTTACCGCGATGTCGACGGGAACCCGACCGTCGACCTGGTGGCCGGGCCGACGACCGGGGGGATCATTCTCGCCTTCGAGACCGCTCGCCAGCTCGGCGTGCGGGGGATCTTCGCCGAGGAGGTCCGGGCCGCCGACGGCAGCCTCCGGCGTGAGTTCCGGCGCGGTTTCCGGATCGAGCCCGGCGAGCGCGTCCTCCTCGTCGACGACATCCTGACCACCGGCGGCTCGCTCCTGGCCATGATCCCGGCCGTCGAGGCGGCCGGGGGAGAGATCGTCGGCTGCCACGTCCTCGTCGATCGTTCCGGCGGTCTGGCCACCCTCACCTCGCCCCTGACCGGGCGCGTCTACCCGCTCTTCGCGCTCTGGCAGCTCGAGCTGCCGACCTGGCCGGCCGGACCGGCGAGCTGCCCGCGCTGTGCCGAGGGGGTGCCGCTCGAGACGCCCGGCGCCGGTGGCACGGGGACGGCCCCGCCAGCGTAGGCCGGGCCTCGCGCCGGCCTGCCGAGCGGGCTAGCGCGTGACCGCCGCGATCGCGGCGGTCAGCTCGGCCGGGCTGACGATCGCCTCGAACGAGGCCGCGATCCGGCCCTGGCCGTCGAC
>JAKAHU010000034.1 GCA_021825385.1 Chloroflexota bacterium
CCCGCCAGCCCCGGCTCCGCCGAGCGCGGCCCGGCGCCCGCCGGGCCGGCCGGCTCCGCTCAGGCCGGCCCCGATCGGCGTCGAGTTCACGGGTGGCGTTCGTGGTTCCGGCGTCTGTTCCGCGGTCGCGTACGATGAGCACGATGACCAGGCGCCACGTCACGAGCGACCTCTCGAGTGCGGCCCAGGAGTACCTTCTCGCCCTCCGGGTCATGGCCGGCGACGGATCGCATGTGACCGCGGCGCAGGTGGGCCGTCGGCTCGGCGTCTCCACCCAGGCGGCGAGCGAGATGTTCCGGCGCCTGACCGCGGACGGGCTCGTCTGCCAGGCCGATGGACGGGACCTGGCCCTCACCGAGGCCGGGCGGGTCGCGGCCGACGCGATCTTCCGGCGCCACGCCCTCGTCGAGTGGCTGCTGACCGCTGTCGTCGGGTTGCCGTGGGCCGAATCGGACGAGGAGGCAAAGCGCCTCCAGGGCGTCATCTCGCCGCGCGTCGAGGCCCGGCTCGATGAGCTGCTCGGTCACCCCGAGACGTGCCCGCACGGCAATCCGATCGACGCGGCGACCGCCCGACGCCGCCCGGCCGGCGTGCCGCTCGCCGCCGTCGCGGCGGGCCAGCGGGCGACGATCTACCGGATCACCGAGGACGCCGAGGAAGATCCGGGCCTGCTCTCGTATCTCGAGGCGCGGGCCCTGACTCCCGGTGCCCGGGTCACGGTCCTCGCCAACTCCGAGTCGCTCGACTCGCTCACCCTCGAGGGGCCGCGCGGTCGGGCCACGCTCGGGCTCCGGCCCGCGTCGCTCATTCGGGTCTTGCCCGGGGAGGCGGACCCGGCCCTCTTCCACCGCGTCCCGGAGCGGGCCGGCCGCCCGAGCTGAGCGTCGGACGCGGGCCGGACGCCCCCGGGGCCGTCGGCAGCCGGCCGCCCGCCACGTCTCGTCACGAACCCGCCCCCTCCCGGCCCGCCGCCCCTACAATCGATCCATGTCAGACATCCGTGTCCGGATCGCCCCCAGCCCCACCGGCCCGCTCCACATCGGGACGGCCCGGACGGCGCTGTTCAACTACCTCTTTGCCCGCCACACCGGCGGCACGTTCATCCTCCGGCTCGAGGACACGGACGTCGCCCGCTCCTCGATCGCCTACGAGAAGGACATCCTCGACGGGCTCCACTGGCTCGGGCTGACCTGGGACGAGGGGCCGGACGTGGCCGGCGGTCCGGACCGCGGGCCGTTCGCGCCCTACCGCCAGATGCAGCGCCTGTCGAGCTACGCCGAGGCGGCCGCCCAGCTCCTGGCCGAGGACAAGGCCTACCCCTGCTACTGCACCCCCGACGAGCTCGAGGCCGAGCGCCGGCGCCAGGAGGCGGCCCACCTGCCGCCGCGCTACAGCGGCCGCTGCGCGACCCTGACGCCGGCCCAACGAGCGGCGTTCGAGGCCGAGGGCCGGCGGCCGGCGCTCCGCTTCCGGGTCACGCCGGGCGTCGTTGCCTTCGACGACATCGTCCGTGGCCATGTCGAGATCGACGCCAGCGCTCTCGGCGGTGACCTGGTCATCGTCCGCGCCGACGGCACCCCGCTCTATCACTTCACGGTCGTCGTGGACGACGCCGCGATGCTGATCAGCCACGTCATCCGCGGCGAGGACCACCTCTCGAACACGCCCAAGCACATCCTCCTCTTTCGCGCCCTGGGCTATCCGGAACCTGCCTTCGCCCACCTGCCGCTCATCCTGAACCCGGACCGGACGAAGATGAGCAAGCGCAAGAGCCAGACCGCGATCAGCGACTACATGGCCGAGGGGTTCGTCCCCGAGGCGATGGTCAACTACCTCGCCCTCCTGGGCTGGTCGACCGGGACCGAGGAGGAGGTCCTCTCGCTCGCCGAGCTGGTCGAGCGCTTCGAGCTCGAGCGGGTGAACAAGGCCGGGGCGGTCTTCGACCGAGAGCGGCTCGAGTGGCTGAACGGTCAGTGGATCCGGCGCCTGCCGCCGGCCGAGCTGGTCGACCGGCTGCGGCCGTTCCTGGAGGCGGACCTGGTCGCCGGCCGGATCGAGCGGATGCCATCGGACGACGAGATCGCCGCCCTCGTGCCGCTCGTCCAGGAGCGCCTGCCGGTCCTGGGCGCGATCGCCGATCTCGTCGGCTTCCTGTTCGTTGAATCGGTTCCCCTCGACCCGGCCCTCCTCGTCCCGAAGCGCTGGGACGCCGCCACGGCGCTGGCCGGGCTCCGGGCCGCCCGCGACACGATCGCGGCGAACGGCGAGATCGCGTTCGACCACGGTGGCCTCGAGGCGGCCCTGCGCGGGCTGGCTCAGACGCGGGGCTGGAAGGCCGGCGACCTGTTCATGGCCATCCGGGTCGCCCTGACCGGCCGGACCGCGACGCCGCCGCTGTTCGAGTCGATGGTCGCCCTGGGCTACCGGCGGACGCTCGAGCGGCTCGAGCGGGCCGCGGCCGTGCTCGAGCAATCGACCGCACCGGCCGCGAGCTGACGCCGGAGCGTCTCGCGCCGGCTCGGCCGATCGACAACGGCGAGCGTCGAAGGCCCTCGAGCCGTCCGACCCGGCGCGCCAGCCGATGGCCGGTTCGGCGCGCCGGCGGATCTCGCCCTCCAGCGCCGTCTCCACGGTCGACCGCGACGGGGTCGCCGCGCGGACCCGTGATCTGGCTATCCTGAGCAACACGATGGCCCGCACGCTCCTGCTCGTCGACGACGAGCCGACCCTTCGCGAGACCGTGGCCGAGGCGCTCGAGGCCGACGGCTACCGGGTCGTCGGCGCGGCCGACGGCCGTGAGGCTCTGGCCCGCTTCCGGGCCGAGCGGCCCGATCTCGTCCTGCTCGACCTGATGCTGCCGGAGCTGTCCGGGATCGAGGTCTGCCGGATCATGCGCGCCGAATCCAGCGTCCCGATCCTGATGCTGACCGCCAAGAACTCCGAGCTCGACAAGGTCGTGGGACTCGAGGTGGGCGCCGACGATTACGTGACCAAGCCGTTCAGCCTGCGCGAGCTGACGGCTCGCGTCCACGCCCTCCTGCGCCGGGTCGACCAGCAGGTTGCCCTCGAGACCGCGCCGGCGGTCATCGATCTCGGCCGGGTCCAGGTGGATCTGCCCGGCCGGCGACTGCTGCGCGACGGCCGGGTCGTGCCGATGAAGCCGCGGGCCTTCGAGCTGCTCGCCTTCCTCCTCCGCCATCCGGGCCAGGTGTTCACCCGCGACCAGCTCCTCGAGCACGTCTGGGGCTACGACTACGGTGGTGAGAGCCGGACCGTCGATGTGCACGTCCACTGGCTGCGGACCGAGATCGAGCCCGACCTGGCACACCCCGCGCTCATCCAGACGGTGCGCGGCATCGGCTACGTCTTCCGCCGACCGGCCTGATCACGCGCCCGCGCCCGGCCCGCTCCGTCCTCCGCCGACCGGCCCGTCCGGCTTCCCCGCCCGGTGCGTCGACCCCCGTCGCGGCCGATCGGCGGCGAACGGTCGGCTCGGGCTATCCTTCGCGTCATGCGATTGAGCCAACTCTTCTTTGCCACGCTCCGCGACGACCCGGCCGACGCGGAGATGCCGTCCCACCGCCTCCTCGTCCGGGCCGGTTACGTGCGCCAGCTCGGCTCCGGCATCTACTCGCTCCTGCCGCTCGGCTTTCGGGTCACGAAGCGGGTCGAGCAGGTGATCCGCGAAGAGATGAACCGGATCGGCTGCCAGGAGATGGAGATGCCGGTCGTCCACCCGGCGGACGTCTGGCGCCGGAGCGGCCGCTACGATGCGATCGGCCCGGAGCTGGCCCGGTTCAAAGACCGCGGTGGGCGGGACATGGTTCTGGCGATGACTCACGAGGAGGTCGTGGCCGGGCTCCTGGCCGACATCGTCCGCTCGTACCGCCAGCTGCCCGTCCTGGTCTACCACTTCCAAACCAAGTTCCGCGACGAGCCGCGCTCGCGGGGCGGGCTGATCCGGGTCCGTGAATTCGTGATGAAGGACTCGTACAGCTGCGACCGGGACCAGGCCGGACTCGAGCACAGCTACTGGCTTCACCACGCCGCCTACAGCCGGATCTTCGAGCGCCTCGGGCTGAAGACGATCGCGGTCGCCTCCGACCCGGGGATGATGGGCGGTTCGCAGGCCCATGAGTTCATGGTCCTCAACCCGGCCGGTGAGGATGTCCTCGTCATCTGCGAGGCGTGCGGTCACTCGGCCAACCTCCAGGTCTCGAAGGCTCCCAAGCCCGAACCGCCGGTCGAGGCACCCCTGCCGCTCGAGGAGATCGCGACGCCGCACACGGCCACGATCGCCGACCTGGCCGCCTTCCTGGGGATCGGAACCGATCGGACGGCCAAGGCGACCTTCTTCGTCACCGGTGACGGGCGCCTGATCACCGCGATCGTGCGCGGCGACTTCGAAGTCAACGAGACGAAGCTGGTGAACGCGGTCAAGGCGGTCGGCGGGCTCCGGCCGGCCCATGTCGAGGAGATCAAGGCGGCCGGGATGGAGCCCGGGTACGGCTCACCGATCGGGGCCCACGACACGCTCGTCGTGGTCGACGACCTCGTCGCGCGCTCGACCAACCTCGTCGCCGGCGCCAACCGCGAGGGGTTCCATCTGCGCAACGTCAACCTCGGGCGCGACTTCGCGGCGGATCTCGTCGTCGACATCACGAACACCCGGGAGGGGGACCCCTGCCCGGCCTGCCGTTCCCCGCTCGTGCTGCGCAACGGGATCGAGGTCGGGAACATCTTCCAGCTCGGCACGAAGTACACCGAGGCGTACGACGCGCGGTACCTGGGCGAGGACGGCGAGCGCCACCCGATCGTCATGGGCTCGTACGGGATCGGTCTTGGCCGGAGCGTTGCCTGCATCGTCGAGGAGCACCACGACCGGAAGGGGATCATCTGGCCGCACGAGGTCGCCCCGTACCCCGCCCACCTGGTGGCGATTGGCACGGCCAAGGAACCGCGCGTCGGCGAGGTCGCCGACCGGCTCCACCAGGTCGCCTTCGAGGCCGGCCGCGAAATCCTGTATGACGACCGCGACGAGTCGCCCGGGGTGAAGTTCACCGACGCCGAGCTGCTCGGCATGCCCACGATCCTGACCGTCAGTCCGCGCTCGCTCGCGGCGGGCGGGATCGAGGTGACCGACCGGGCGACCGGCGAGCGGGCCCTGCGCGCGATCGACGAGGTCGAGGCGCAACTGGCCGGTCGCCAGACCGCTCCGCGGTAGGCGGTCGATGACCGGAGCGGCGGCCAGCGACGAGGCGTTCCTGGTCGAGTGGCTGACCGTTGGCGTCGTCCGGGTCGATGAGCGACTGGTCGTCAGCTCGGCCAATGCCGCCGCCCATGCGTTCGCCGACCGTCAGCCGGGCGGCATGATCGGCCGCTCGGTGATCGAGGCGTTCGTCGACCGGCGGATCGAGGAGATCGCGCGGACCGCCCGTGATACCGGCTCGGCGACCGGTGAGCTCGTCCTTCGGCCGCCCACCGGTCCGACGGTCGTCGTCCGCGCCCGGCGTGCCCCGAGCGGCGGTGCCTGGCTGGTGATCGAGGACGTCAGCGAGCTCCGCCGCTTGGAGCGGATCCGGACCGAGTTCGTCGACAACCTGTCCCATGAGCTGCGCACGCCGCTGACCACGATCGGTCTGCTGGCCGAGGCGCTGGCCCGTGAGGCAGAGACGGCGGCGGGCGGGATCCCGGCCCGGATGCGCGACCGGATCGCCAAGATCGAGGTCGAGACCGGCCATCTCGGCCAGATGGTGAACGAGCTGCTCGATCTGGCCCGAATCGAGGGTGGGGGACCGCTGGTCATGCTCGACGAGGTCGACCTGGGGCGGCTGGCCCGGGCGGCGGTCGAGCGGCTGCGCCTGTTCGCCGAACGCCAGGGTGCCGAGCTGGCGGTCGAGGTGGCGCCGGACCTGCCCCTCGTCCGGGGCGACGAGGACCGGCTCGGCCAGGTGCTCGTGAACCTGCTCCACAACGCGGTCAAGTTCTCGCCCGGAGGCGGCCTGGTGACCGTCCGAGTGCGCGGGCTGGGCGACGAGGTCGTCACCTCCGTCGAGGACCACGGGATCGGGATCGCACCGGCCGACCAGGCCCGGATCTTCGAGCGCTTCTACAAGGCCGACCGGGCGCGGGTTCGGGGCGGGGGGACCGGTCTCGGCCTGGCGATCGCGCGGCACATCGTCGAGAGCCATGGCGGCCGGATCTGGGTCGTCTCGGAGGAGGGCCGGGGCTCGACCTTCTCGTTCTCGCTGCCGGTCGCCGGACGGGAGGCCGGATGAGCGCACTCCACGTGGCCACGATCAACATCCGCAACCTGATGGACCGCTGGTCGGAGCGCCTGCCGCTCCTGCTCGCCGACATGGCCGCCCTCCAGCCGGACGTGCTCGGCCTCCAGGAGGTCGTCTACCCGATGGAACAGGACCGGATCCTCGGCGCCGCCGGGGTGGGGCATTACGCGGTCGTGCGTGGTCCGGCCGGCCGGCCCGAGTACGGCTGCTCGCTCCTCGTTCGGGAGCCGCTCGTGCCGGCCCACGAGGCGCGCCTCGACCTGGGCCTGGGCCGCCAGGCGAACCGGGTCACGGTGACGCTCGCCGGTGGCCAGCGGGTGGTCGTGGCCACGACCCACCTCCACCACCCGCCCGACGCGCACGCCGAGCGCGATGCGCAGGTCGCGACGCTCGTGGCCTGGCTCGATGCCGCCCCCGCGGCCGACGCGATCGTCGTGACCGGCGACTTCAACGCCGATCCGCGCGAGCCCGGTTACGCCCGGATGGGCCGGGCCGGGTTCCGGTCCGCCTCGGTCGAGGCGAACGGCGCCGAACCGGCGGTCACCTGGCCCTCGGGACTGATCGCCGAGGGGATGGACACCGATGGCGAGCCCGATTGCCTCGACTACATCTGGGTTCGGGGCGCTGTCCGGGTGCTCGACTGCCGGCTCGTCTTCGACCGGCCGGCGGTCGGTGATCCGACGATCTACCCGTCGGACCACTACGGGCTGTCCGCCCACCTCGAGATCGGGTGAGCGAGCGGACGGCTCGACCGGACACGGGCCGAGGCGACCGCGGCGCCGGCGAGCCCGGCTCGGACGCCCGGCACCGGCCGCTCCGCCTCGCCCACCGGGGTGACCATCGTGTCGCGCCCGAGAACTCGCTGGCGGCGTTCCAGGCGGCCCTCGAGCTGGTCGGCTGCGACGGTCTCGAGTTCGACGTTCGGCTTTCGCGCGACGGCGTCCCGGTGATCATCCACGACCCGACCCTGGAGCGGGTCCAGGGCCGGCCGGACCGGGTCGCCGAGCTGACCGCCGACGAGCTTGCCGCGGCCGGGATTCCGACCCTCGCGGCGGTCCTGGCCGCGACCCCCGCCAGAGCATTTCTGGACATCGAGCTCAAGGTCGACGGCGGTCCGGCGCTGGTGGCAGTCCTCCGTGAGGGGCGCGGCGCGGGCCTCGAGAACGCGGTCGTGTCCTCGTTCGAGCCCTCGGCGCTCGCCTCGATCCGAGCCCTGGAGCCGGCCTGGCCGTGCTGGTTGAACGCCGACGACCTGGCCCCTGACACGATCGCGCAGGCGGTCCGGCTCGGCTGTGTCGGGGTCGCCGCCGAGTGGCACGCGATCGACGCCAGGTCGGTCGCGGCGGCCCGCCGGGCCGGCCTCGAGGTCGCCGCCTGGACGGTCACCGGGCGCCGATCGGTCGACCGCCTGGCCGGCCTCGGGGTGGTCGCGGTCTGCGTCGAGGGTGCCGCGCTCGGGCCGCGGCCGACCCGGAGTAAACCGCTTTAGGTTCGGACTTGACGCCACTCCCTGGGGGTCGTACCGTGCCCGCAATACCCGCCGCAGGCATGCCCGGACCACACTGTGCCCCGGGTCCACGACGCGGCAAGCAGCGAGGAGGCACCGTACCCACATGAGGATCGCCACGTCCGCCAAGCGCCTGCTGGCGCTGGCCGCCACGGTCGCGATCGGCGCGTCCGCCTGCAGCACCGGCGGCGGAGGCGGCAAGGTCGCGCTGCTCCTGCCGGAGAAGCAGACGGCGCGCTACGAGGCCGCCGACCGGCCGTTCTTCGAGGCGAAGTTCAAGGAACTCTGCCCCGACCAGTTCAAGGAGTACATCTACAACAACGCGGCCGAGGACGCGACCGCCCAGCAGCAGCAGGCCGAGGCCGCGATCACAAACGGCGCCAAGGTCCTCGTCCTCGACCCGGTCGACGGCGAGTCGGCCGGCAAGATCGTCGCCGACGCTGCCGCCAAGGGCGTCAAGGTGATCAGCTACGATCGCCTGATCAAGGGTGGCTCGAAGCCCGACTACTACATCTCGTTTGACAACGAGGGCGTCGGCAAGCTCCAGGGTCAGGCCCTCCTGGACAAACTGACCGCGGATGGCAAGACGAACGCCCGGGTGATCTGGATCAACGGCTCGCCGAAGGACAACAACGCCCTCCTCTTCGCCAAGGGCGCCCACAGCGTCCTGGACGGCAAGGTCCAGATCCTCAAGGAAGACGCGATGGCGAACTGGAAGTCCGAAGAGGCCCAGCAGATCATGGAAGCCGCGATCGCCCAGTTCGGCAAGGACGGCTTCGACGCTGTCTACGTCGCCAACGACGGCGGCGCGGGTGGCGTCTATGCGGCGATGGTCGCCAACGGCGTCGATCCCAAGACGAAGCCGATGACCGGCCAGGATGCTCAGCTCGACGCGATCCAGCGGATCATCGCCGGGCAGCAGTACATGACCGTCTACAAGGCGATCCAGCCGGAGGCCGAGGCCGCCGCGCAGCTCGCCTGCGACCTCGTCCAGGGCAAGACCCCGACCGTCACGACCACGCCGGTCAACAACGGTACGGCGGACATCCCCTCGATCCTGCTCACCCCGGTGGCGGTCACCGCCGACGGCTCTGTTCCCGGCACGAAGTCGGTCGCCGACACCGTCGTCAAGGACAAGTTCTACGGGCCTGACACCGTTGCCCAGATCTGCAGCGGCGACTACGCCCAGTACTGCGCGGCGCTCAACATCAAGTGACGCCATCACGCTGATGGGTTGCTAACCAGACGGCGGGGAGCGCATGCTCCCCGCCGTCTCGATTCACGTCCCCGGAGGAGGACAAGATGGCCATCGCGACGCGCACGCCGCTCCTGGAGATGACCGGGATCAGCAAACGGTTCGGCGCCGTCCAGGCCCTCTACGACGTGCGCTTCGACGTGTACGCGGGCGAGGTCGTCGCTCTGGTCGGGGACAACGGGGCCGGCAAGTCGACCCTGATCAAGGCGATCTCCGGGATCTACCCGGTCGATTCGGGCACGATCCGCTGGGAAGGTCGTGACGTCTCGATCTCGGGCCCGCAGGACGCTTCCGGGCTCGGCATCGCGACCGTCTACCAGGACCTCGCTCTGTGCGACAACCTCGACGTCGTGGCCAATCTGTACCTGGGCCGGGAAATGGCGAGTGGCGTCGGCGCGCTGGCGATCATCGACGAGGTCACGATGGAGAAGCGGGCGATCGAGGTCCTCCGGCGGCTGTCGGTGAAGATCCCGAGCGTCCGGACCCGGATCGCGCTGATGTCCGGCGGCCAGCGTCAGTCGGTCGCGGTCGCCCGCTCGGTGCTCTGGGAGAACAAGGTCGTTCTCCTCGACGAGCCGACGGCCGCGCTCGGGGTCGCCCAAACGAAGGAGGTCCTCGACCTCGTGAAGCGCCTCCGCGACGAGGGCCACGGGGTCGTGATCATCAGTCACAACCTGGCCGACGTGTTCGAGGTTGCCGATCGGATCACGGTCCTGCGGCTCGGGCGCTACGTCGGAACGTACGACGCCCGGACGGTCAGCCGCGAGCAGGTCGTCGCCCTGATGACCGGGGCCGTGCCTGGCGAGACGAACGAGGGCAGCGCTCCGAGCGGTGGCAATGGCTCTACCCCGGTGACGATCCGGTGAGCAGCACGATGGCCGGCGACCCGCGTCTGGCCGCCGCGGAGCAGGGTCTGGGCGGCGTCCTCGCCGGCTATCGGCGCCGGATCGCCCAGGGCGATGTCGGGCAGCTCCCGGTCCTCGTCGGGCTGATCGTCATCTGGGGCGTCTTCTACGCGGCGACCGGGGGCACGTTCTTCCGGGCCGAGAACCTGGTCAACCTGGCCCTCCAGATGGCCGCCGTGGGGACGATCGCGGTCGGGGTCGTGTTCGTCCTGCTGCTCGGCGAGATCGACCTGACGGTCGGCATCGTGTCCGGCCTGTGTGCCGGGATCATGGCTGTCCTGAACGTGAAGATGGGCCTGCCGGGCCCGGTCGCGGTCGTGGCCGGGATCGGGGCCGGGACGCTGATCGGCTTCTTCCACGGCTTCTGGATCACCCGCTTCCGCATCCCCTCGTTCGTGGTCACGCTGGCAGGCCTGATCGGCTGGCAGGGCGCGCTCCTGTTCGTGCTCGGCAAGACAGGCACGGTGAACCTGCGCGACGACTTCATCGTCGGGCTGGCGGGCACGTTTTTCACCGGGCCCGTGGCCTACGGGCTCGGGGTGCTGCTCGTTGCCTACGTCGCGGGCGCCGCGCTCCTGGCGCGGCGCCGGAGACTGGCGGCCGGGTTGAGCGCCGAGCCGGCGGTGCTCGTCTGGACCCGGACCGCGATCGTGGCCGTCCTCGTCGGTCTGGGACTCCTCGTGCTCCAGCAGGACCGTGGCCTGCCACTCTCGCTCGTCCTCCTGATCGGGCTGATCGTGGTCATGGACTACGTCGCGCGCCGGACGAGGTTCGGCCGGATGGTCTTCGCCGTCGGGGGCAACGCCGAGGCTGCCCGACGGGCGGGCATCCCGGTCGACCGGGTGCGGGTGGCGGTCTTCGTGCTCGCCTCGACCTTTGCCGCCTGGGGCGGGGTGCTCGCCGCCTCGCGCCTCCTGGCGGTCAACCAGTCGGCGGGCTCGGGCGACGTGCTGCTCAACGCGATCGCCTCGGCGGTGATCGGCGGCACGAGCCTGTTCGGTGGTCGGGGCACGGTTTGGGCTGCGCTGCTGGGGATTCTCGTCATCCAGTCGATCTCGAACGGGATGGACCTGCTCTCGTTCGAACCGTCGGTCAAGGCGATGATCACCGGGATCGTCCTGCTCTCCGCGGTCACGATCGATGCGGTCGCCCGGCGTGGCCGGGAGGGATCGGGCGGCTGATCAGCCGCAGCAGCCGGGACCGCAGCTCCCGGCCGTCGTCGGCAGCTCGCGAGTCGCCGGCGACCCGCCGGGGGCCGGCCGGGTGGCGGGCTGCCAGTCGAGTGGCTTCGTCGCCCGCACGATCGCCCCGAACAGGCCATCGGCGACCTGGTGGGTCGGCTCGACGCTGATCCCGCTGAAACCGACCGCGCGCAGGCCGGCGGCGTACTCGCCGAACGAGAGCGCCCCCGCGATGCAGCCGACGTAGCTCCCGCGCTCGGCTCGCTCGGCGGGCGAGAGGTCGTCGCGGGCGACGACGTCGCTCACGCCGATCCGGCCACCCGGCCGCAGGACACGCGCCATCTCGGCGAAGACCGCCTCCTTGTCGGCGGCGAGGTTGATCACGCAGTTGCTGATGATCACGTCGATCGTCGCCGCTGGAAGCGGGATCGCCTCGATCCGGCCCTTGAGGAACTCGATGTTCGTGACCCCGGCCGCGGCGGCGTTCCGAATCGCGAGGGCGAGCATCTCGTCGGTCATGTCGAGGCCGTACGCCCGGCCGGTCGGGCCGACCCGGCGGGCCGAGAGGAGGACGTCGATGCCGCCACCCGAGCCAAGGTCGAGGACCCGCTCACCCTCCCGCAGATCGGCGACCGCGATCGGGTTGCCGCAGCCGAGGCTGGCCAGGATCGCCGTCTCCGGCAGGCCGGCGCGATCAGCGGGGTCATACAGCTGGGCACCGAAGCATTCGCCTTCTCCGTCGCGGTGCGCTCCCGAGACGTCCGAGGCGGCCGGGGCGCCCGCGTCGATCGCACGTGCCGCTTCGGCGTAGCGGGCGCGAACCTGCTCGACGAGCTGCTCCTGGTCGGTGTTCACGCGTCTCCTCCGTCGGGGTGATCGCCCTTGCCGTCGGGCCGCGGGTGCCGTCCGGCACCACTGGCCGGCCGGACCTCGGTCATCGATCCGGCGGGGCCAGGCTACCAAGATGCTTAGAGAGTTGTCAATATAGAGACTAATGGATAGAGTGGGAAGGTGAAGCGCTCGCTCGATCCCGACGTCCGCCTCCTCCGCGCCATCGCCGATCCGGTCCGCCTCTCGATCGTGCGCCAGCTGAGCGCACAGGGCACCGTCTGCGCCTGTGACTTCACGGCCTGCGTGGCGCTCTCGCAGCCGACGATCTCGCACCACCTGCGAGTCCTGCGCGAGGCCGGCTGGGTGACGACCGAACGGCGCGGGACGTGGATTCACTATGCGCTCGCCCCGTCCGCTGTGGAGCGGCTGCGCACCCTGGCCGGTGAGCTCGATTCGGGAACAGCCCGGGCGGGCGGCTCGTTCGGACCGAACACGGCGGGAGGGCGCCGGCACCTGTCGGTCGTCCACCCGACCGACTGAGGGCGTCCGAGCGACCGGCGGCTCGTACCACAGGTCACATGCGCACGTGACCAGTGGCCCTGTGGGCCTGGTGGCAGTGCCCGTTTGATTAGCCCCAGCGTGCCCGATGGCGGACAAGTGACGCGACCGGGAGGGCGAGATGGTGATGCGAGGCCCACGGCCTGTGGTCCCGTGCCGGGACTGACTCGGGGGGGTGCGGCGGCCGTCGTATATGCGCCCTCTGGACCGTTGATGCCGCAGACAGCAACCACCCAGCGTCCGAGCGAGGAGTGCGAGGCATGAACGAACGGGGCGGCCCGGTCCTGGAGGTCAGACCGGACGGCGTTTCGCCATCCCCCGACGAGGGAACGATGTCCGGTCGGCGGGACTTCCTGCTCAAGGTGGCGGGGGCGCTGGTCGCCGGGGCCGCCCTGCCTGTGCTTGGATTGCCCGGCACGGCCATCGCCGCGCCCGGCCAGTCGACTCGGGGCAGGACCGATGTCGTGCCTTCGTTCCACATCAGTCCCCAGGCCGACGAGGACGTCCTGATCCGGATGCAGCGAGACCTCCAGCGCGCCCTGGCCAAGCCGATCGAGCAGCGCCGCTGGGGCATGGTCATCGACACCCGCAAGTGCGTCGGCTGCAGTGCCTGCACGATCGGCTGCTCGATGGAGAACCGGCTGCCTCCGGGTGTCGTCTACCGCCCGGTCGTGGACACCGAGATCGGCACCTACCCGAACGTGACCCGGCGCTTCCTGCCCCGACCATGCATGCAGTGCGACAACCCACCGTGCGTTCCGGTTTGCCCGGTCAATGCCACGTTCAAGGGACCGGATGGGATCGTCGACATCGATTACGACGCCTGCATCGGCTGTCGCTACTGCATCACCGCCTGCCCGTACCAGGCCCGGACCTTCGACTTCGGCGCGAACTGGACCGACAACGCCGCGTCTGGGCCGAGCGCCGCGCTCGCCCTCGACGGCGCGGCCGAGTACGAGCACCTGCCGAACTTCGAGTACGGCGAGCAGTGGACCCGCGGCGAGGGGGTGATCCCGCTCAGCCCGGTTGGCAACGCCCGCAAGTGCACCTTCTGCGCGCATCGCCTGGTCAAGGGGATGCTGCCGATGTGCGTCACGACGTGCATCGGGCGGGCCACCTTCTTCGGGGACCTCGACGACCCGACCTCGCTCGTCGCCGAGCTGGCCGCAAGCACGAACGTGACTCGACTGAAGGAAGAGCTTGGGACCGAGCCCAAGGTCTTCTACCTGCTGTGAGGAGGGTCGATCGATGAGTGCCACGACACAGCCTCGTCCGGGCCTCCTTCCAGTCAGAGGGTCGGCGCTGCGGATCGGCCTGTTTGCCGCCTGGGCGGTGGCCGCGATCGTCGGTCTGATCGGGATCGGCGAACGGATCCTGCTCGGGGAGCGCCTGACCGCGTACTCGAGCTACATCCCGTGGGGCCTCTGGGTTGCCGCCTACATCTTCTTCATCGGCCTGTCAGCCGGCGCGTTCCTCCTCTCGAGCCTGGTTTACGTCTTCGGAGTGCGCCAGTTCGAGCGGATCGGTCCGCTGGCCCTCTTCACCGCCGCCGTGACCCTGGCCATGGCCCTCCTCTCGATCCTGTTCGACCTGGGGCACATGGAGCGCTTCTGGGAGGTGTTCGTGCGCCCCCAGTTCCGCTCGATGATGGCCTGGATGGTCTGGCTCTACACGGCCTACTTCGTCCTCCTGATCGGCGAGCTCGTGTTCGCCCTGCGCCGGCGGGTCGTCCGTCTCAGTCCGGCCCAGGTGCAGCGTGACGACCGCTGGCTGCGCATCCTGGGCACGATCGGCGTCCCCCTCGCGATCGCCTTCCATGGCGGGGTCGGGGCCCTGTTCGGAACGGTCGTGGCGCGCGAGTACTGGAACACGGCGATCTTCCCGATCATCTTCCTGAGCGGGGCGCTGCTCTCGGGGAGCGCCCTGCTGACCGCGATCGTCGTCTTCCTCTGGCCAACCCGGGACCAGGCCTGGCGCGAGCTGGTCAGGGGCCTGTCCCGGATCGTCATCGGCCTGATCCTGCTCGAGCTGATCCTCGAGTTCGCCGAGTTCACCATCCCGGCCTGGTACCAGATCGGCTCCGAGGCCGGCCTGATCTCGTTCGTCCTGTTCGGTCCGTACTGGTACGTGTTCTGGGTGATCTACGGCCTGATGGGGGTGGTCGTGCCGCTGATCCTCCTCACCCGGGGAGGGATCGTGGCCCAGGGGATCGGTGCGGCCCTGGTGGCGGTGACCTTCTTTGCGGTCCGGCTCAACCTGGTCATTCCGGGCCTGATCACGCCTGAGCTGCGCGGCCTCGAGCGGGCCTATCTCGATCCAATCGGGGGGCGATTGGTGTACGCGTATTCGCCAAGTTTCTTCGAGTGGCAGGTCACGATTGGCGTGGTGGCCTTCGGCCTGGCCCTGTTCTACCTGGGCTACCGCTTCCTGCCCCTGATCCAGAACGGCGACACCATCCACGAGGGTTCTGCGCGATGACCACCTCTCCGATCAACCGCGGCGTTTCGCGTCGGCGGCTGCTGCAGGCCGGAGCGTTGACCGCCGGCGGCGCCTTGCTCGGCGATCTGGGCTACCTGTTTGGCGCCGCCGGCCCGGGCGAGGCCGCGGGCATCGCCGGTACCGCCTACCCGTTCGACGACCCGAACAACGTCATCTACACGACCTGCCTGCAGTGCAACACGCAGTGCACGCTCAAGACCAAGCTCCAGGGCGATGTCCTGGCCAAGATCGACGGCAATCCGTTCAGTCCGATGACCCTGCTGCCCTCGATCGATTACGGCCAGGCCCTGGCCGATGCCGCCCGGATCGACGGTTCGATCTGCCCCAAGGGCCAGGCC
The DNA here is from genome assembly GCA_021825385.1 of Chloroflexota bacterium. Classification (GTDB taxonomy): domain Bacteria; phylum Chloroflexota; class Limnocylindria; order Limnocylindrales; family CSP1-4; genus JAKAHU01. The sequence goes on from JAKAHU010000034.1 coordinate 15,362, forward strand.
GGTGTGCAGACCCTGTACGACCCGTACCGGCTGCGCAAGGTGCTCAAGCGAGCTGGCCCGCGTGGCTCGGGCAAGTGGCGCACGATCCCCTTCGACCAGGCGATTCGCGAGATCACCGAGGGTGGGGCTCTGTTTGCCGACATCGGAGAGGATCGCCAGGTCGCTGGCTTCAGGGAGATCATGGCCCTGCGCGACCCGGACCTGGCCAAGCAGATGGCGACCGACGTCAAGGCGATCAGGGCCGGCAAGATGACGGTGGCCGAGTTCCAGGCCAAGTACCGCGACCACCTCGACGTCCTGATCGACCCCGACCACCCCGACCTGGGGCCGAAGAACAACCAGTTCGTCCTGCTCGGCGGCCGGATCTCGCCGGATCGCGAGAAGATCACCCAGCGCTTCACCTACGGATCGTTTGGCTCGGTCAACTGGTTTGGGCACACGACGATCTGCGAGCAGGCGCACCATGTCGCGTTCAAGTACGCGACCGCCCAGTGGAGCCCGCCCGACGGAGGCTGGAAGCTCGGCACGAACCACATGAAGCCGGACTACACGAAGTCCGAGTTCGTGATCTTCTGGGGGACCGGCTTCGCCGAGGCGAACTTCGGGCCAACCCCACTGAGCCCGCGGGTCTCGCAGGCGCTCGTCGACGGCCAGCTCGAGATCGCGGTCATCGATCCGCGACTGTCGAAGAGCGCCGCCAAGGGCTGGTGGATCCCCGTCCGGCCCGGTGGGGATCTGGCTCTGGCCCTGGGCATGATCCGCTGGATCCTCGACAACGAGAAGTACGACGCGGCCTTCCTGCGGAACGCCAACGCGGCCGCGGCCGCGGCCGGCGGCGAGAAGTCCTGGACGAACGCCTCGTGGCTGGTGAACGTGGCGACGGGCAAGCTGCTGCGGGCCGACGCGGTGGGCCTGGGTAGCGCCGACCAGTTCGTGGTCCTGGTCAACGGCCAGCCGACGGCGGTCGACCCGAATGACAAGACGATCCCGGTGGTGGGCGATCTCGAGGTCGACGCGAGTGTGGCCGGAATCGCGGTCAAGTCCGGTTTCCGGATCCTTCGCCAGAGCGCCGAGGCCCACGACCTCGACTTCTATGCCGCCGAAAGCGGGCTCGAGGTCCAGACGATCGTCGACCTGGCGACGGAGTTCACCGCCCACGGCAAGCGGGCGGCGATCGATTTCTACCGCGGCCCGATCAAGTTCACCTATGGGTACTACGCGGCCCAGGCGATCATCACCCTGAACTACCTGATCGGGAACGTCGACCACGAGGGTGGTCTCGTGCCCGGCGGTGGAGCGTGGGATGGTCAGGGCGGCAAGCCTGGGCAGCCGTTCCCGCTCGATTCGCTCCACCCGGGCGCGCTCTCGAAGTTCGGGGTCAAGCTGAACCGAGAGGCGAGCGGGAGCTACGAGTCGAGCACGATCTTCTCGGGCTATCCGGCCAAGCGACCGTGGTTCCCGCTCACCGACGACGTCTATCAGGAGGTGATCCCGGCCGCCTACGCCGGCTATCCCTACCCGATCAAGGCGCTCTGGCTGCACTACGGGACGCCGGCCATGGCCACCCCCGCCGGCCACCTTCAGATCGCGATGCTCCGAGACACCGAGCGGCTGCCGCTGATCATCGCCACCGACATCACGATCGGTGAGACGAGCATGTACGCGGACTACCTGTTCCCGGACTTCAGCTACCTCGAGCGCTGGTCGAACGCGATCGGGACGAGCCCGGTCGTGCTGACCAAGATCAGCAAGTTCCGCCAGCCGGTCGTCAATCCGCTGACCGAGACGGTCACCGTCGATGGCCAGGAGATGCCCCTCGGGATGGACACCGTCCTGATCGCCTTGGCCAAATCGCTCGGCGCGTCGGGCTTCGGGCGCGATGCGCTCGGGCCGGGGATGAACCTCGACCGCGCCGAGGACTACTACCTCAAGATCGTCGCCAACCTCGCCTGGGGCGACAAGGACGGCGATGCGGTGACCCCGGCCAGCGACGAGGAGCTGGCGATCTTCCGGGCCGCCCGTAAGCACCTCACGCCGGCCGTCTTCGACGAGACGCGCTGGGCGGCGGCGGTGGGCGAGCATTGGCGGCGGGTCGTCACCCTGCTCAACCGGGGTGGCCGGTTCGAGAGTTCGTCGAAAGCCTACGACGGGGCGTTTGTGAAGCACGCCTGGGGCAAGCTGCTCGTTCTCTACAGCGAGCAGGTGGGCGCGACGAAGGACTCGATGACCGGTGAGCGGTTCAGCGGCGTACCGATCTACCAGACGATGCAGTCCTCTGATGGGCAGCCGGTCAGCTTCCCGGAGGGGTACGACCTCGACCTCCTCACGTACAAGGAGATCTGGGGCACGCAATCCCGGACGGTCGGCAACTACGCCGCGCAGATGGCGCTCATGCCCGAGAACTTCGTCTATCTGAACGCCAAGACCGCGCGGGAGATGGGGTTGCAGGACGGCACGCCGGTCCGCCTCGAGAGCCCCGACTTCGGTGGCTCGTTCGAGGTCGGCTCAGGCGAGCCGGTCGTGGTTCGAGGGCGGGTGAAGACCGTCGAGGGCCTGCGGCCAGGCGCCGTGGCGATCTCGTTCCACTACGGCCACTGGGCATACGGGGCGCGGGATGTCACGATCGACGACCAGCTCATCCCGGGGGAGCCGGCCCGGGGCAAGGGTCTCGTGCCCAACCCCGCGATGAGCGTCGACCGCCACCTCAAGGATGTGACCCTGACCGACCTGATCGCGGGCGACAGCGCCTTCGGCGGCACGAAGGTCAGGCTGGTCAAGATCGGCGAGGCCGATACGGCGGCGATGCCGACGGCCGGCAGTTACAGCCTTGGTCCGACGGCGGCGCTGCCCGGCCCGCTGTCGGCCCAGGACGGGGACTGGCTGCAGGCCCAGGCGCTCCGCGCGGCCCGGGGTGACCTCGATCCGGACGTCCTGCGGGCGCGGATGGAGCGCCTCTGGGGCAAGCCCCTGGACCGCCGGACGGAGGCTCGCCAGGCGGCCCGGAAGGCGTAACGGACGGCCGAGAGGCCGATCGCTGACGGGCTTCGGCCCGGGAGGACCGAGCCAGCGGGAGGTGACGGCGCTCAGGCGCCGGAGCAGCCGGCTGGCTCCTGAGAGATGCCGCCATCGAGGCGGCCCAGGTCGAGGCTCGTCTCCCAGGCCGCGGCCGCGATCAGCTCCGGCCGGTGGGTGATGAAGATCGCGGTCCGGCCGGCCGCGGCGGCCAAGAGGTCGGCCGCGAGCCCGGCCGCCGTCGGCTCGTCGAGGTGTTCGGTCGGCTCGTCGAAGATGATCACCGGCCAGTCGGCAAGAAGGGCGCGGGCGAGTCCGAGCCGCTGGCGCTGGCCGCCCGACAGCCGCGCGCCGTGCTCGCCGACGAGCGTCTCCAGTCCGCCCGGCAGCGACTCGACCCAGTCCGCCAGCCGTGCCGCCCGGAGGGCCGCCCGGAGCTCCGCGTCGGTCGCCCCCGGCCGGGCCAGGCGCAGGTTCTCGGCGATCGTCGTGTCGAACACGTGGACGTCCTGGGCGCACAGCCCGACGACCCGCCGGACATCGTCGCCGGCCAGGCGGGTCAGCTCGACCGCCGCCTCGGGTCCGACGAGCTCGATCGTTCCGCCCGACGGGTCCAGGAAGCGGAGCAGGACCGCGGCCAGGGTGCTCTTGCCCGAGCCGCTCGGGCCGGTGACGAGGGCCCGCTGGCCGGCCTGCAGCTCGAGGTCGACGCCGGGCAGGACCTCTGGGCCGTCGGCCCGGTAGCGGGCCCGCAGCCCCCGGATGCGTAGACCGTACGGCCCGGCCGGGAGCGCCACCGGCTGGGCCGGCTCGCGAACCGGGTCTGGCCGGTCGAGCACCTCGGCCACCCGGGCCGCCGCGGCGCGCAGTCGGGGCAGCTGCTGGGCGGACGGCGCGAGCCCCGCCGCCAGCTCGTGGACCGCGATCGGAGTGAGCACGACGACCGCCAGCGCGACGCCGTCGAGGCTCCCGCCGCGGACGGCGACGATGCCCGCCACGAGCCCGAACCAGATCGCGGCCAACTCGCGAACACGGTTGATGGTCAACAGCAGCGTCACCAACGCGGCTACCAGCGAGATACCCCCGAGCAGGTCGAAGCGGTCGCCGGTCCCGCGCGCCGCCGTCGGCATTCCGCGCAACAGCAGCAGTGACGCCAACGCGATCGGGATTCGAAACCAGAACACCGCGGGCCAATCCCAGGCCGCCGTCAGTGCGCCCCCGAGCAGCGGACCCAGCATCACGCCAAGCGACAGCATCATGGTGTAGATGCCGAGCGCCCTGCCGCGCTTCTCCTCGCCGTAG
>JAKAHU010000281.1 GCA_021825385.1 Chloroflexota bacterium
GCCCTCGCGATCTACGGCGTCGGGGCGTCGCCGATCTTCGCCTACCAGCACCTCGAGCTCGAAGGACGCGACCGGCTGCTGACCGATCCGGGTGCGGTCGAGGCCCGACTCGGGCTGACGAGCGGAGGTTCGAACCTCTTCCTCGTCCGGACGGCGGCGATCGCCGCGGCGCTGCGCGAGCTGCCGACCGTCAGCGATGCCCAGGTGACGGTCCAGCTTCCGGACACGCTCCGGGTCCAGCTCAGCGAGCGCCAGCCGATCCTCGCCTGGGTGGTCGGCGGCGAGCGCTTCCTGATCGATCGTGACGGCCTCCTGTTCGCCGCCTTCCCGGTCGACGCCCCCGGCCCCTCGACGGGACTCCCGGCCGTGACCGACGAGCGGGCGGCCTCGGCGGCGCTCGACGTCGGGCGACGACTCGACCCGGTCGATCTCGACGCGGCGACCCGGCTCGGTTCGCTCTCGCCAGCCGACCTGGGCAGTGCGGCCCGGAGCCTGCGGATCGCCGTCGACGATCGCGACGGCTACACGATCAAGCTCCTCCCGGACGGCCCGCTGGCCGTGTTCGGCTTCTACACCCCGAGCCTTCGGACGCCGGAGCTGATCCCGGGCCAGGTGCGACTCCTGCGCAGCCTGCTCGAGGGGCGCGAGGCGACGATCCGGCGGGTCGTCCTGGCCAGCGACACGAGCGGCACCTACCTGCCCCGCTCGAGCCCGGCCGGGACGGTCGCGCCGGGCGGTTCGGCCGGGCCAACGGGTGCACCGTGAGCGTGGGCGAGTTGCCGGCCCAGGGCAGGTCGAGTAGCCTTGCGGAAACGCACCGGAGGAGGAACGACGGCCCGTGCTCTTACCCCTGGCGGGTCTGCTGGTGGGCGTCCTGCTCGGGCTCGTCCTCAACGTCAACGTCAGCTTCGAGTTCGCCCGATACTCGGCCGTGGCGATCCTGGCTGCCCTCGACTCGGTCCTCGGGGCGGTCCGGGCCGAACTCGACGGGGTCTATGACAATCGGATCTTCATCAGTGGCTTCGTCACGAACGCGATCGTGGCCGTGCTCCTCACGTTCATCGGTGACCGGCTCGGCCTCGATCTCTACCTCGTTGCCCTGATCACATTCGGGCTGCGCATCTTCCAGAACGTGGCCCTCATCAGACGGCACTTCCTCTAGGCAATCGACGGTTCGACGGCAGAGCGAGGGAAGACGAGACAGTGGAACGAGAAGCGGTCCTGGTGGGGATCGACGTCGGCACTTCGAAGGTCTGCGCCCTGATCGGCGAGGTGAGTCGCGACGGGTCGCTCACGATCATCGGCAAGGGGCCGGTGCCGGCCAACGGCCTGAAAAAAGGCGTCGTCGTCAACATCGACCAGACCGTCCACTCGATCGCCAACGCGGTCGAACAGGCCGAGCGTCTCTCGGGCTGGAAGATCGACCGGGCCTTCGTCGGCGTCGGCGGACAGCACGTCGAGAGCCAGAACTCGCGCGGTGCGGTCGCGGTCAGCGGGCACAACCGCGAGGTGACCCGCGAGGACGTCAACCGTGCCACCGAGGTCGCCCGGGCGGTCTCCATTCCCTCGAACCGGGACGTCCTCCATGTCCTGCCGCGCGGGTTCATCGTCGACGGCCAGGAGGGTGTCAAGGATCCGCTGGGCATGAGCGCGATCCGTCTCGAGGTCGAGACGCACATCGTCACCGCCTCGGCGACCGCGGTCCAGAACCTGTCCAAGTGCGTCCAGGCGGCCGGGGTGAAGATCGACGAGCTGGTCGCGAACTCCCTCGCCTCGGCCGAGGCCGTCCTGTCCGAGACCGAGAAAGAGCTCGGAGTCGCGGTCGCCGACATCGGGGCCGGGACGCTCGACCTCGCCCTCTTCGCCGACGGCTCGCCGTTCCACACCGCCGTCCTGCCGGTCGGCGGCAACAACGTCACGAACGACGTGGCGATCGGGTTGAAGACGAGCCTCCAGGTGGCCGAGGAGCTGAAGGTCCGTCACGGGACGTGCGACCTGCGCGCGGTCGGCCAGGACGAGATGATCAGCGTCACCGTTCTCGGCGAGGAGGCCGGCCGGCAGGTCAGCCGGCACGAGGTCTGCCAGATCATCGAGGCCCGGATGCGCGAGACGTTCGAGCTGCTCCGCTCGGAGATGGAGTCGGCCGGCCACGGGATGCTCCCCGCGGGCGTCGTCCTGACCGGCGGCGCGGCCCAGCTCGCCGGCGTCGCCGAGCTGGGCCGGGAGGTTCTCCAGATGCCGGTCCGGATCGCGGCCCCGTCGGGTATCGGCGGCCTCGTGGACAACCTCCTGACCCCGGCCTACAGCACGGCCGTCGGGCTCCTCCTGTGGGGTGCCGCGACGCTCGCCGCGAGCGAGCCGGCGCGCTACGAGTCGGCGCCCGCGATGGGCGGTCTGGGACGGATCCGGGACGCCCTCCGGAGCATCTTCCCGTAGCCGCTCCGGGCGCATTTCGATGCGCCGGGACGGCCCGCCGGCGCTATACTCGCCCAACTGATCAGCCTCGCCGGAACGCCCGAGGCGGTGCCGGACGAGGTGCGTCCCGATGACGTGAGCCACCACAGGGCCGGGTGAGCCACCGGAGGAGAGTCGATGCCGCTGCGATCCGATTCTGAGAACTTCGCGCTCATCCGCGTCATCGGGATCGGAGGTGGCGGAAGCAACGCCGTCAACCGGATGATCCGGGCCGAGATGATGGGCGTCGAGTTCATCGCCTGCAACACGGATGCCCAGGCCCTGCTCCAGTCGGACGCGCCGCACAAGATCCGGATCGGGGACAAGCTGACCCGCGGTCTCGGCGCCGGCGGCGACTCGGCGATCGGTCAGCGGGCGGCCGAGGAGGACTCCGAGAAGATCGCCGAGGCGCTCCGTGACTCGGACATGGTGTTCATCACCGCCGGCCTCGGCGGCGGCACCGGTTCGGGTGCCGCGCCGATCGTGGCCGAGATCGCCAAGGAGCTCGGGGCCTTGACGATCGGCGTCGTGACCAAGCCGTTTGGGTTCGAGGGCGCGCGGCGCAAGCTCGTCGCGGAGAAGGCGGCCGAGGAGCTGAAGACGAAGGTCGACACGCTGATCACGATCCCCAACGACCGCCTCCGCGACGTCGTCAGCAAGAACACCTCGATCCTCGATGCCTTCCGGGTCGTGGACGACGTCCTGCGCCAGGGGGTGCAGGGGATCAGCGACATCATCACCGTGCCCGGCCTGATCAACCTCGACTTCGCCGACGTGCGGACCGTCATGCGCGATGCCGGCTCGGCCCTGATGGGGATCGGGCGGGCGACCGGCGAGAACCGGGCGATCGAGGCGGCCCGCCAGGCGATCTCGAGCCCGCTCCTCGAGGTGAGCATCAACGGTGCCCAGGGCATCCTGTTCAACATCACCGGCTCCTCGAACCTGAGCCTGTTCGAGGTGACCGAGGCGGCCGAGGAGATCCGCGCCGCGGCCGATCCCGAGGCGAACATCATCTTCGGCACGAGCTTCAACGAACGGCTCGGTGAAGAGGTGATGATCACCGTCATCGCCACCGGGTTCGACGCCAGCCGGAAGCGGGAGGCAGTCCGCCGCGAGGAGGCTGCCCAGCCCTACGGCGCGGGCGGCTCGGTCCGTTCCGGACGCGACTTCCTCGAGGAGCTCGAGCGCCAGCGCATCCAGGCCGCCGACGAGGCGCACGAGTCGGGCCGGGGCGACGACCGGGCGGCCGCGGTCCGCGTCGAGCGGACGGTCGGCGAGCCGGCGGCACCCGTGCGCCGGACGTACGACGCGGACGACCTGGAGATCCCCAGCTTCCTCCGCCGCAAGTAGCCGATCCGGCGCCGATGCCGGGTCGGGATCCGATCGCGACCGCGTTGCCGGGCCGGCCGGCCGGCCTCGAGCCCAGCCCCGAGATCGTCCCCGATCCGGCCGAGGTCCGGGCGTTCCGGGCCGCCCGGGAGACGGTCCTGGCCCGGATCGCGGCCGCCTGTGAACGGGCCGGGCGCGATCCGGCCGAGGTGACCCTCGTCGCGGTTTCGAAGACCGTGCCGCCGGAGCGGCTCGTCTCGGCCGTGGCGGCAGGCCTCGACCTCCTGGGCGAGAACCGTGTCCAGGAGGCGTCGGCCAAGGTGGCCCGCGTCCCCGGCGCGCGCTGGCACCTCGTCGGCCCGCTTCAGTCGAACAAGGCCCGCCGGGCGGTCGAGCTGTTCGAGATGATCGAATCGGTTGACTCGGTGGAGCTCGCCTGCCGCCTCGACCGGCTCGTCCGCGAACT
>JAKAHU010000282.1 GCA_021825385.1 Chloroflexota bacterium
TCGTCACTCTGCTCCTGCAGACGCGACCGATACTCGGCGGGATCGGCCGCGAGACCCGTGGCTCCCAACTGGACCTCCTCGCGTTCGTGAACGGCCGGAGTATGGCAGAGTCCAGCCGCCGGTGCGGCCGCGGCGGCGTTCCCATGACCGCCATGCCCCCGTCCGGGCGCCCGCGCGCGGACGGGGCCAGCCTATCCAGCCGGACCCGGTCGCATGCCCTCCGGCCACTCGTTGAACAGCTCGGTCAGCCAGCGCCCAAACGGTCCGGGCGGCGGTCGATCCGGGAAGTCGGCGACGAGCGCCCCGAGGGCCCGGGCCAGGCGACCGGTCAGCTCGTCGACCTGTCGGCGGCTCGGTCGGCCCTCGGGCAGGATCGGTTCGCCGATCCGCACCCGGACCGTCCGGCCGAAGGCGAGCCAGCCGGTGCCGTTGATCGCGACCGGCACGAGGGGCACTCCCGAGTGGAGGGCGAAGTACGCGCACCCGTCGCTGAGCGGCAGGAGCACCCGCTCACCGGCATGAATCCTCCCCTCCCCTGCGATCGCCAGCCGCCCTCCCGCGGCCAGGATCGCGGCCGCCCGGCGCGTGGCGCCGAGCAGGTCGTCCTTGCCGGGCCGGTACGGGACGGCCATCCCGGACCAGCTGATTAGCCGGTTGCGCAGGCCCCGGCCCATGTCCTCTTCCTTGGGGCCGAAGAAGAAGAGCCACGGTCGGAGCGGCAGGGCGGCGATCAGGATGAACGGATCGGCCCAGTTCTGGTGGCTGAAGCAGAGAACGGCCGGACCGGCCGGGAGGTGGTGGCGACCCTCGACGCGGACTCGGAGGTAGCTTCGAACGAGGGTCCGGACGGCGAGGGCGGTCACCCAGCGGCGGACGGCCGGGGCAAGCGGGACACGGCTCGCCGGCCTGGCCCCGTCTCCACGTCCGCTCATCCGGCTCGACCCAGGGCCCGCGCCAGCGCCTCCGGGTCGAGCTCGCTGATCCGCGCCAGGACCACCGAGGCCGCCTCTCGCGCCCCCGCCGCCGGCGGCACCGATCCGTTCGGCACGAGCACGACCGTCATCCCGGCCGCCCGCGCGGCGAGGACGCCATTCAGCGAGTCCTCGACCACCAGGCAGTCGGATGGGGCGATCCCGAGCCGGCGCGCCGTCTCGAGGTAGACGTCCGGCGCGGGTTTGCCGCGGGCGACCTCGTCGGATGAGACGACGGCGTCGAACGCGGCGGCCAGGCCGAGCGCCTCGAGCGCGGCGTCGATCACCCGGCGGTGAGCCGAGGAGGCGACCGCGGTCCGGTACCGGCCCGCCAGCCGGCGGACGACATCGATCGCCCCGTCGATCACCGGCGCTCCTTCGGCCCGGTAGCGCTCGACGACGCCCTCGACGATCTCGCGCTCGATCTCCGCGGCGCTCATCGGCAGCCCGAGGCGGGTGCGCATCGTCTCCGACCACTGGCGCGAGTTCGCGCCCATGACCGCCGCCCGGTCGGCCTCCGTCCAGGCCCGCCCGTGACGGCGGGCGAAGTCGGCCCGGACCTCGTCCCACCAGATCTCCGAGTCGACGAGCACCCCATCGAGGTCGAAGATGACCGCCCGGAACGGTCGGGAGGTCGGCGGTACGGCAGGATCGATGTCGATCGGAGCCCTGGTCATGATCGCCGATGATAGGACCCCAGCCGTGACCGGACGCGTCGCTCGACGCACGTCGGACCCCGTCACGAGCCCGTCACGCGAGCCGGCTACACTCACGCCAGGAGCAAGAGGAGCGAGCCGCCATGTGGTCCACGAAGACACCCTCGATGCCGAGACCTGACCAGGCCCTGCCCGGTCGGGCCGAGCCGATCACCAGTCCGGGGTCGCATGTCGTGAGCGGTCGCCCCCTGACACCGCCCTACCCCGACCGCCTCGAGGTCGCCGAGTTCGCCCTGGGCTGCTTCTGGGGCCAGGAACGCCGGTTCTGGCAGACCCCGGGCGTCTGGGTGACCGCGGTTGGCTACCAGGGGGGCCTCACCCCGAACCCGACCTATCAAGAGGTCTGCACCGGGCGGACCGGCCACGCCGAGTCGGTCCGGGTCGTCTTCGACCCGGACGCTGTCTCGTACGAGCAGCTCCTCAAGGTCTTCTGGGAGGCCCACGACCCGACCCAGGGGATGCGCCAGGGCAACGACGTCGGGACCCAGTACCGGTCGGTGATCTTCGTCCGCGGTGACGAGCAGCGGCGGGCCGCCGAGGCCTCCCGGAAGGCCTACCAGGCTCGCCTGACGGCCGCCGGGTACGGCCCGATCACGACCGCGATCGTGGCCGCGCCACCGTTCTACTTCGCCGAGGACCACCACCAGCAGTACCTCGCCCGGAACCCGGCCGGCTACTGCGGGGCTGGCGGGACCGGTGTCGCCTGTCCGGTCGGGATCGACAGGGTCGCCTGACGAGACGTGCCCACGAGCGGCGCGGGCGGCGATCGACGCCCTGAGCTCTGGCTCGTCCGTCACGGCGAGACCGCCTGGGCCCGGCTCGGGCGGCACACGGGCCGCACCGATGTCCCCCTGACCGAACGTGGTCGGGAGCAGGCGCGCTCGGTCGCCGACAGGCTCACCGGCACCCCGTTCGCGCTCGTCCTCTCGAGCCCCCTGTCGCGCGCGTTCGAGACGGCCCGCCTGGCTGGCTTTGGCGACCAGGTCGAGCCCGACCCGGACCTCGTCGAATGGGACTACGGGGAGTACGAGGGCCGGACGACGAGCGAGATCCGCTCACTCGTGCCGGGCTGGTCCATCTGGCGCCAGGGACCGGTGGGGGGCGAATCGATCGACGACGTCGCCGCCCGGGCCGCCCGGGTGATCGCCCGGGCCCGATCGATCGAGGGCAACGTCCTCCTCTTCGGCCACGGCCACGTGCTCAGGATCCTGGCCGCCCGCTGGCTCGGCCTGCCCCCAAGCGAGGGACGCCTGTTCGCGCTCTCGACGGCGACCGTGTCGGTCCTGGGCTGGGAGCACGGCGCGCCGGTCGTCGTTCGCTGGAACGAGGGTTGCGGCGGAGGCTGAGCGCGGCCGCCAGCCCGAAGCGATCGGCGCCGGCGTGGGCCGGCCGGGGCGGGTCGCCGCCGGCGAAGGCCGACCAGACCAGCGAGGTGTGACCGGGGGCCGCCGCGGGCGGCCCCGGTCACACGGTTCGGCGATGACGGGCCGGCGCTACCGGATCACCGGGTTGGCGACGTCGAGCCCCGGTGCGACGCTTCCGGTGGTCTGATAGCAGCCGTCGGCCCGACCCGGCGTCCCGGCATCGGGACCGTGATGCGCGGTCTCGAGACCGTACGCCGCCGGGTCACCGCCACAGGACACCCCGTTGACGAACGGACCGTGGAGCTGACCGTTGGCGAGGACCTGGCCGTCGCCCTGATGAGCCACCGAGACGACGTGTGGATGGGCCGCGACGGGCGCGGCCATGACAACCACCAACGAGCCCGCGGCGACGAGGCCGACGAACCCCCGGCCGATCGGCCGGATCCTGCGAACATTCATGCCGAGCTGCCCTCCTGGGACGTCACGGATACGGCCACGTGCTCGACCTCGTGGAAGATCCGGACGTCGGCCTGGGCCGTCGGGAACACCACCCGAACGGCCTCATCGACGCTGGCCGGGTCGAACGCCCAGCCTTCCAACACAATCCCGATCCCCGATTGGTCTGCCAGCAACGAGACGCGCGTGATCCCGAGCTGGGCGAGGCGTCCGGCGGCCTCGGGTCCGACGACCGGCTGTGCGGTCCCGGACCCGGCTACGAGCATCGCCACGGCCATTCGAACGCCTCCTCGGTCCTGACGACCCGTTCGGGGTCTGGCTCGGAGGCTACGGAACCGGCGGGCCCTCAATCATCGGGCGAATCCCGTACCGAACCGGCCAGAATCCGCGAAGCCAGCTCGGTTCGATTGCGCAGCCCGAGCTTGGCCAGGATGTTCGTGATGTGGCGCTCGATCGTTTTCGGGGCAACGAGCAGCCGTTCGGCGATCTCGCGGTTGCTCGCGCCCGACGCGACGAGCCGGGCGATCTCGGCCTCGCGGTCGGTCATCGGCTGTCGGCGGTCCCCCTCGCGACCCCGTCGCCAGGCGCGAACCCCGAGCCGGCGCAGCGCCTGGGCGGCGAGACGACCCTCACTCACCGCCGCGCAGGCCGCGGCCAGTTCGGCGGCGGCCGTGAACGCCACCACGGCGCCGCGCCGATCGACCTCCATCAGGCACCGG
>JAKAHU010000035.1 GCA_021825385.1 Chloroflexota bacterium
CGGCATCGGACATGCCAGGCCGCGGACGTCCAGGCGGCGGGCGATGCCGTCTGCCGCGGCCGGGAGGCGATCGTCGTCGTGGGCTGCGGCGGCGTCGCGCTGGGTGGATGTGGCGCTCATGGGATGCTCCTCACACGCCGTACGAGTCGGCGAAGATGCGATCAGTCGCCACCCCGCGCCCCTCGAGGGCGCTGACGCTGTCGCGGACGGTGACCCGTGGCCCCGCCACGTAGGCGTCGAAGCCGGACAGGTCGAGACCGGACGCGGCGACGGCGTCCGAGACACGTCCGACGCGGACCTCAGCGCCGTCGGGGAGGACGGCGCCGGCATCGAGCGAGCGGGCCACAAGGGTGACCCGAAGGTTCGGGTCGGTCCGCAGCCAGTCGGCGATCGCGTCGAGGTCGTAGAAGTCGGCCGAGGCCGTGGCGCCCCAGAAGAGGTGCATCTCGCGCTTGGGGAACATGGCCAGCTGCTGTTCGATGAGCGCCTTGAGGGGCGCGAACCCGGTACCGCGCGCGACGAAGACGAGCGGCCGGTCGGGGGCCGAGCGCATCGTGAACGCGCCCAGCGGCCCTCGGGCCGTGACCACGTCGCCGACCTTGGCCTCGCCGAAGGCCCACCCCGACAGGCGCCCGCCCTCGAGACGGCGAATTTGGAGCTCGACCTCGCCCTCGGGCTTGGGGGCGTTGCCGATCGAGTAGGCGCGCGACATCCAGTCCGTGCTGGGAACCCAGACCTCCAGGTACTGGCCGGGCGTGAACTCGCACATGCAGTCCTCGGGCCGGTGCGGCACGAGCCGGAACAGGCGCGTGCCCTCGCCGACATCCTGGATCTCGGTGATCCGGAGCTGGACCAGCCGGTCCGGGTGGGGCAGCACGTCGGCGAGACTGAGCTGCCCGCGCCGCGCGAGGAGCTCGTCCTCGATGGCGTGCCGGACCTCCGGTCGCTCCTCGAGGGCGAGGACGAGGTCGCGGTCGGGGAAGCTGATCGCGTTGGCCGGGCACGTGCTCGCGCAGGTCCGGCAGCCGACCATGCAGTGCAGGGGGTCGGCGACGACCGCCTTCTTGTGCTCGAAGTCGAAGCGGTAGACGACCCGCGAGCAGCTCACCACGCACGTCCCGCAGCCGATGCACACGTCGGGGTCCACGGTCGGGTGCCAGGGGATGTCCGCGCGCGGGATGCCGTGCCAGGGCTTGAGGAACTTGTCCTCGGGCGCGGCGGTGGTCTCAGTCATGCGATGCCTCCTCGAGGCGGGTGGGGGAGCCGGGGCGGGCGGGCTGCGCTGAATGTCGGGCGCTCATCGCACTCCAGCGAGCAGCAGGTACGCGGCCCAGGCGGCGAGCCCCGCGCCGAAGACCGCGATTAGGTTGGCCTTGAAGACGCGCACGGTGACGAACGCCGCGGCCGCGAGCACGAGCGCGGCGGGGTCGGGAAGCACCTGGCGGCCGAGCGAGAGCACCACGGTGGCGAGCAGGCCGACGAACACCGCCATGACCCCGGCGATCGCGCCCTTCACCCAGGCGTGGCGGCGCAGGTACGGGTAGATCTCGGCGGCCACCGTGGTCATCGCGACGCTCGGCGCGAAGATCGCGACGGTCGCCAGGACCCCGCCCCAGGGCCCGGCGACGTGGTAGCCGACGAAGGCGGCGGTGATGAGGAACGGACCCGGCGTGACCTGTCCGAAGCCGATCGCCACGCCGAACAGGGGCAGGCTCAGCCAGTGCCGGCTGTCGACGACGTCCTGCTGGAGGATCGGCAGGATCGTGGAGCCGTTGCCGAAGGCGATCGCGCCGATCTTGGCCATGTCGAGCGCGAGGGAGGACATCACGCCCGAGCCGAGCGCCGCGACCGCCACGCCGGCGGCGACCACGAGCCCGGGCACGAGGGACCGCCCGAACCGCAGCCGATCGAAGGACGGATCGTCCGCCACGCTCATGCTCCCGACCGGGTCGGACCGGAGGAGCAGCGCGCCCACCGCCAGGCCCGCGAGGACCGCCCAGAGCAGGTTCGCCCCGGCCACCCCGACCGCAAAGGCCGCCAGCCCGAGCAGCGCCGCGACGCGACCGCTCGAGTGCTGGCGCGCGAAGTCGACGGCCACACTGGCCACCACCCCCACCACGAGGGCGTCGAGTCCGACGACCAGGCGCTCCACGCCCGGCGCGGCGCCGAACGTCTCGTACAGCCACGAGAGGGCCAGCATCAGCGCGAGCGATGGCGCCACGAAGCCCGCGGCGGCTGCCACCGCGCCGGAGACCCGGGCGGTCCGGTACCCGATGTAGGCGACGAGGTCGACCATCACCGCGCCCGGGTAGAGCTGGACGAGCCCGAGGCCCTCGTCGATCTCGGCGCGGCTCAGCCAGCCGCGCTTGACCGGGATCGAGCGGATGTTCTGGAGGATCGCCATGCCGAACGAGGTCAGGCCGATCCCGAAGAAAACCCGGAACAGCTCGAGCCGACTGGGTGCGGCCTGCTGCGCCGTCGAGGCGACCGGTCCGGGGACGCTGCCCACCGCCCCGGCCGCTCCGTCGGCCGTCATCTCAGCGGACCACGAGGACCGGGCACCGGGCGTGCTTCGTGACGCCCTCGACCGTGCTCCCGAGCAGCAGCTCCTCGATGCTCCGCCTGCCGTGCGAGCCCATGACGATGAGGGTGGTGCCGAGCTCGGCGGCCGCTCGGACGATCTCGTCGGCCGGGACGCCTGCCCGGACGTGGAGCGAGACGCCGACACCGGCGTCGGTGAGGAACGAGGCCTCGGCCGCAAGCTCGGCCCGGATGCCATCGGCGTTCTCGTCCTCGAGCTGCCGCTCGGCCTCGTGAACGGCGTCCTCGGGGATGAACGGGTCGGGCACGTCGAGTGCGGGGGCCTCGAGCTCGTCGGGCGCCACGACCGTGAGCACGTCGATCGGGCCCTCGCTGCATGCGGCGCACTCGAGCGCCTGTCGGCCCGCGTCACGGGCATGGGTCGAGAAGTCGGTCGCCCAGAGGATCTTCTTCATGGCCGTCTTGATCTCCTTGGCACCGCGTGGGCGGTGCGCTACGAGCCGGATCCGGGGCCCGGGGCTTCGCTGGCCGCCGGCGCCGGCCTGCCCTGGCCGCACGGGGCGGACTCGAGCTGGAGCGTCGCGTGGCCCACGCCGATCCGGCGCAGCGCCTCGGTCGCGGCGAGCAGGGTCCGCCGCATGTCGGCGCCGAGCGACGTCTCGAGGTGCGCGGTGACCACCGGCAGGTCCTCGGCGATCGCCCAGACGTGGAGGTCATGGACGCCGCGGACGCCGGGGATCGCGTGGAGGGCGGCGCTGGCGGCATCGACCGAGACGTCGCTCGGCACGCCCTCCGCCAGCAGGTGGACGATCCGCGCGAGCAGGCGCAGGCCGGCCAGCGCGAGCAGGACCGCGATGACAAGGCTGGCCGCGGGATCGGCTGCGGGCGACCCTCCGGCCATGATGATGAGCGCCGACGCCATGACCGCCAGGGCGCCAGCGGCATCGCCGCCGAGGTGGAGAACGAGGACGCGGGTCGCCTCGGTGTGGCGCTCCGCACCGTGGACCGCGAGCGCCGACGTGGTGTTCGCGACCAGGCCGACGGCCGCGACGGCGAGGACCGCGGGCGCGTCGACAGCCGACGGCGACAGGAGCCGGCCAACGCTCTCGACGAGGATGGCGGTCGAGGCGCCGATCAGCATCACCGCGTTCGCGAGCGCGCCGATCGCCTCGAGGCGGTGGAAGCCGTAGGTGTGGCTGGCGTCCGGCCGACGGGCCGCCAGCCGAGCCGCGCCAAGCCCCACGAGGATCGCGGCGATGTCCACGAGCACGTGGGTCGCGTCGCTCAGGAGCGCGAGGCTCCCGGTCAGGAGCCCGCCGCCAACCTCGAGCGCGAGGACGCCGCACGAGAGCGCGAGGGCCAGCAGGAGCCGCCGCGAGGGCGAGGTGCGCGCGACCAGCTCGTCGTGGCCGGAGGAGGCGACGCTCGGGCCGGACGCGGCGGACGCGGTCATGCCTGGGTCCCGGTGGCCGGGCGGGTCGCGGGCGCTGCCGTGGCCGGCCGCGCGAACCAGCCCCGCAGCCGCGGGGCGGCCCGCAGGTACAGGACCATCAGCAGGATCTGGAAGATCGGCATCGTCGCGGCGGGGATCGCGACCAGCGGCGAGAAGGCCGTGGTGGCGATGGCGATCGCGGTGCCGTTGTTCTTGCCGGTGCTCGTGAACGCCACCGCCATGTGCTCCTCGTAGCTCATCCCGAGGCGCCGGTCGAGCCAGGTGATGGCCGCGAGGGTGAGGGCGATGAAGATCGCGTTGGGGACCAGCAGGATCGCGACCGTCTGCCAGCGGTCGATGATCATCGTGGCCTTGCCGAAGAAGATCAGGAACACGATCGCGTACATGCCGAGCAGCGACAGCGCCGGGAAGATCGGCCCCACCGCGGCGAAGCGCGCCGAGCCGAGCCAGCGCAGCAGCCCGCGGCGCGTCAGGTAGCCGAGGACCATGGGCAGGGCCAGGACGGTCAGGATCGAGTTGATCAGGTCGCCGATGGGGACCTCGACCTGGTAGCGGCTCGCGAACACGGTCATCCACAGTGGCACCGCGACGATCGCGAGCACGAAGCTCACCGCCACCACCACGGTGGCGAGCTCGAGGTCGCCCTTAGCGAGGCCCGTGTAGCCGATCGCCATGGAGGAGCAGGGCACCACCATCACCAGCAGGAAGCCGAGCGCGAGGAGCGGGTCCGAGAGGAAGAAGCTCGCGAGGACCCAGCCCACGAGCGGCGCCCAGATGAAGTTGAGCGCGAGCGCGATGCCGATGCCGCGAAGGTTCCGCCCGGCCCGCAGCAGCGCCTCGAACCGGACGTTGACCATCATCGGGTAGATGATCAGGAACACCGCGACGGTGGTCAGGGTGCTGACGAGGCTCGCGTTGGTCTTGGTCCACCCAGCCCCGGCGTCGCCGATGGCGAGCCCCGCGACGATGGCGACGGTGACGTAGACGAGCATCCAGCGGTTGAGGTGCTCCTGGATGGATTTGACGCGGCTCACGGCTTGGTGCCTCCGGGGGAATGCGTCTCGACGACGATCTCCCCGCTCACGTCGCAGGCGTGCGACAGCGTGTTGTAGATGGTCCCGAAGCGCTCGAGGTTGCGCTTGAGCAGCTGGACCCGCTGCTCCGGCTCGTCGGTCGCGAGCCGGAGCTCGTACCGGACGGTCGAGATGCGCGGCGGCCGGTCCTCGCGCTCGAGCGTCACCCGAACGCTGGCCCCCTGGTAGCGGAACGGCAGGATCCGCGAGAAGCGCTCGACGTTCTTGAGCAGGCAGCCGGCGAAGGCGGCGCCGAGCACGTCCGCCGGCCCGAACAGGTCGTCCGATGCGTCCGCGCCGGTCTCGAGGCGGATCTCGGCGCTGCCTGTGGAGGCGACCGACACGCCCGCCTCCACCCGGGTCGCGGTGACGGTGTAGGTCAGGGGGCCGCTCATCGCGGTCGGCCCGTCCCCGCGGCCGGGGTCAAGTCACGCAGGCCGGGGGGCTCAGCTTGCGTCGGCGGCCTTCGGTCATACATCTCATTCATAACTGTATCAGCGCATCCTGATACAACCACGGCCGAGTGGCCCTGGATCGGCACGACGGACGGCCCGCTCAGGCGATCCAGACGAAGTACAGGCCGACGCCGAGCATGACCAGGCCGCTGGCCCCCTCGATGAGGCCCGACCAGCGTCCCATGGCCCGGAGGCGCTTCACCGCGCCGGTGAACGTCCCGGCCAGCACCACGGGGACACCTCGGCCCAGCGCGTAGACGAGCAGGAGCGCGGCCCCGTAGGCCAGCGCGCCCTCGGCCATCACGTAGGTCAGGACGGCCGCCAGCACCGGGGTGGCGCACTGCGACGCGACCAGGCCCGACACCAGGCCCAGCGCCAGCGCGCCGGGCACGCCGCGCAGGCGGACTCGCTCGCGCAGCCCGCCGAGCTGCGGCGGGACGGCCAGGCGGATCACCCCGAGCATCTGCAGGCCGATCACCACGCACACGCCGGCGACGACGTAGTACCACACCCGCGAGGTGCCGCCGATCAGGCCGCCGACGAGGGCGGCGGCGACCCCCAGCAGCATGAACGTCACCGCCAGGCCGACGGCGAACGTGGTGGAGAGGACGAACGCCCGGCCCCTCGAGACGTCACGCGAGCCGCCCACGAAGCCGACGATCAGGGGAATGGTGGCGACGTTGCAGGGGCCGAGGCTCGTGACCACCCCGCCCAGGAAGACGAGCAGGTAGCCAGCGACCGAGGCCGACCGGAGCAGCTCGAGGTCGAACGGCACGTCAGCCGCCGCCCGCCAGCGCCTGGAGGCGCTGGCGCAGCAGCCCGGCGTCCATCACGCCCGCGAAGGACTGGGAACGGCCCGCGCGGTCGATGAACACCAGCGTCGGGATCCCCAGGATCTTCGCGCGGTTGACGAGCGCCTGGTTGCGATCGTCGTACACGTTGACGTCCACCAGCGCGACGGCCCCCCGAAACGCCGGGTACACCTGGGCGACGATGCCGGTCATCTCGATGCACGACTCGCAGGTCAGCGAGTGGAAGAAGGCGAGTGTCGGCTGGCCCGCCGCGAGAGCGCGGTCAAGGGTCACCTCCGGCGCCTCGGTGGCGGCGATCGTCGTGGGCGACGCCGCCGCGCCAGACGACTGGCCCTTCGCGGCCAAGACGACGCCGACCGCGAGGACGACGCCCAGCAGGAGCAGGATCCGCGATGCGCGCTGCAGCGCCCGGCGGGACGGCCCCGTCACGCCCCGGCTCCCGTGCGACGGGGGCGAGCAGGCCGGATCCGGGGCGTGGGGGTCGTGGGGATCGTCAGAAACATCACAGTTGGGACTGTAGTAGGTTGCGCTGAGATACTCATGGCGCAACGGCCCGCACAAGGGCGTCAAAGGTCACGTCCTGTGGCCAGCCCACCGCGCCCCTGCGATCCCGCCCGGCCGCGGACCAGACCGGAGGCCACGCCCGCGCCTGGTCGCTGAGACTGTCAGGCCTCTTCGGTGCGCCAAGCGGTGGGTCACGCGCCGGCCGCGGTCACCTCGATGCTGGTGTCGGCTCGGATGTTGTCCGTCACCGGGCAGCGCCGCTCCGTCTCCTCGAGCCAGGAGTCGATCTCCTCGCGGCTCGCCCCGGGCATGTCCGCATCGACCGTCACCAGGATCCTCTGGAACCCGGCCCGCTCCTCGAACGAGCAGCCGATGAAGGCGCAGGGGTTCATGACCCCCTCGATGCGGATCCGCATGGCGTCGAGGGCCAAGCCGCGCTGCCGGGCCACCTCGTGACCGGTCACGTTGAGGCAGCCCGCAAGCGACATCAGCAGGACCTGCACGGGGGACGGCCCGGCGTCCGTGCCCCCGAGTGAGGGGGGCTCGTCGATGGTGATGGCGAACTTGCCGGCCGCAACCCTCATCCGCGTCGCGCTCTCGCTCTCGGCGCGGATGAGGACCTTGAACTCCCGGCTGGAGGGGGTGTCGATGACGTCCACGTGGTCTCCTGAACGTTCGGGTCGCCGCTGGGCAACCCCTTGTGCTGGATGAGAGCCGGACGTCGGTGGTGTCGCCGGCATCCTCAGCGGTCCGCCCCGGGCGTCGCGGCCGCGCTCACGGCATCGCCTGCCCCGGGGCGGGCTCGTCGTCGGGCTCGGCCGGGTCCGGCCCGCCGCCCCGCTCCACGACCAGCACGCCGGCCGGGTCCAGGCCGCGGAGGAGCGCGTTGGTCGCGGTCCCGTCGGTGGTCGCCCGGCGGTACAGGTCGAGCAGCGCCCCCTCGGGCTCCGGGCTGCGGATGACCACGCGGTAGCCGAGCGGGTCGATCCCGAGCGGGTCCGCGCGCTTGACGCCGTCGAGCACGACCTCCGCGCCGTCGACCCGCAGGCCGCGCTCGGCCGCGCCGCGGGTGATGCCCGACAGGACGCAGGCGCCGAACGCCGCGAGCAGCGTCTCGGGGGCCGTGAAGCCGAGCGCCGGGTCGCCGCCCCTGATGGCCAGCTCGATCGCCTGGCCGTGCGCCTCGGCGCGGGCGGTGAGGTGACTGGTCCGGGTCACGCTCACGTGGAAGCGGGTAGCCGGCGCAGGTCGGGATGGTTCGGGCATCGTCGTCTCCTTCAGCTCCTCCTGTCACCGCGCCTCGTTCCGACGAACCCGCGGCGACCCCGAGAGCATCACAGCCACCAGTGTATCATCTGCCACTGATATAGCTACGCGCGAGACTTCTTCCGCAACGCACGGCTGGCCGTCGCCGTCACTCGGGCAGGTCGCCCACCGCTGCGTCGCCGGCGGCTTCCGTCGCGAGGATCAGGCACGACGTGAGTCGCGTCGCGTTGTCCCGGACGATCGCCTCGCCGAGGCGCAGGATCTCGCGGATCCGCTCGTCCACGAGGCGGTACCGGTTGTGGCGGCCCTCGGCGCGCGCCTCGACGTAGCCGCACCAGCGCAGGCAAGACAGGTGGCTGGAGACGCGCCCCTGGGCCAGCCCGAGGCGGTCCACGATCTCGCCGACGGTCAGCGGCCGCTCCGCCAGGAGTTCCAGGATCCTCACCCGGGTCGGGTCGGACAGGCCCTGGAAGAAGCTGCCGAGGACCTCGTGGCGGGCCAGGGGGTCCGCCCGCCCGGCCACCGCCGGCAGGTTGCTCGTCATCGCGTGGGTCCCTCCGGCCCCGGCGCCCGCCAGGTCACTCCGCGCAGCACGACAGCTTCGACACGTCCCGACTGAACGCCTGAGCCCCGATCTTGAGCGCCTCGCTCATCGTCGGGTAGACGTGGATCAGGTCGATGAAGTCGTCGAGCGACGCGCCGAAGCGCATCGCCATCGCGGCCTCGTGGATGATCTCGGGCGCCGACTCGCCGATGACGTGGACCCCCAGGACCCGCTCGTCACGCTCGGACACGACGAACTTCACCAGGCCGGCCGTCTTGTGGACGGCCCCGGCCCGCGGGACGTAGGCGAGCGGCGTCGTGGCGGCCCGGACGGGGATGCCCTCGGCCCGGGCCTCGGCCTCGGCGCGGCCGACGACCGCGATCGGCGGGTCGGTGAAGATGGCCCTCGGGATGACGCTGCCGTCGAACGCCCTGCCGGCGTCGGCGAACGCGTTGTCGGCGACGATCCGGCCCTGGCGCGCGCCGACCGGGGTCGCCGTCTGCGAGCCGTGCTGGCGTCCGATGACGTCGCCCGCCGCCCAGATGTGCGGCTGGCTCGTGCGCAGTTGGGCGTCGACCGTGACGGATCCGTCCCGCCCGACGGCGACGCCGGCTGCCGCGAGGTTGAGCGTGGCCGTGTCCGGCGTCCTGCCCGTGGCTACTAGGAGCCGCTCGGCGCGGACCACGCGCCCGGCGCCTCCCTGCTCGACCGAGAGCTCCACGCCGGCGGCGTCGCCGCCGACGTGGTCGACGCGCGAGTGGCCGAGGACCTCGATCCCCTCGGCGGCGAGCACCTCGGCGAGCGTCCGGCCCAGCTCGGGCTCGTAGCCGCGCAGGAGCCCGGACCGGGCCACGATCGTGACCCGGCTCCCCAAGCGGCTGAACATCTGGGCGAGCTCGACCGCGATGTAGCCGCCGCCCAGGACGGCGAGCGACGCGGGCAGCTCGGTGAGCCGCCCGGCCTCGTCGGCGTCGAGCACGTCGCTCGTGAGGCAGGGGACGGCGTCCAGCCCCGGGATCGCCGGGATCGCCGGGCGGCTGCCGGTGGCCACCAGGATCCGATCGCCCATGACCAGGCGGTCGCCGACGCGGACGGTGTGGGGGTCGGCGAACGCGGCGTCCCCATCGATGAGCTCGAGGTCGGCGAGGCCGCCGGCGACGCTCGCGTACTTCTTGGCGCGGTACTCGCGGACGACGCCGTCCTTCTGGGCCACGAGCGCGCCGAAGTCCACGCCGACCGTCCCCGGCGTCAGTCCGGCGTACCGCGGGTGCGCCGCCTCGTGGACGATCCGCGCCGCCTCGATCAGGTTCTTCGACGGCAGGCAGCCGCGGTTGGCGCAGGTGCCGCCCAGCGTCCGGCGCTCGACCATCGCCACGCGCGCGCCCAGGTCCGCCGCCCGGATCGCGGCCGCGAACGCGGTGGACCCGGAGCCCAGGATCAGCAGGTCGAACGCGTCACTCACCGGGGGCCGCCCGGCGCCGGCGCTCGAACGCGTTGTACTGGCCGGTGGCGCGGACGGCCGCCGTGAGCGCGCTCGCCTCCACGTCCCCCCGGGCGGTCACGACGGCGCTCCGCGTGGCCAGGTCCACGGTGGCGGCCTCGACGCCGGGGACGGACTCGAGAGCGCGCGCCACGTGGACGACGCAGTCGTCGCAGGTCATCCCCCCGACGCCGAGGTCGATGTAGACGATGGGCTGGGACACTGCGGGCTCCAATCTGTACGACGTGGCGTATTTGCATACGCTACCGCGTATCTGTTTGGCAGTCAATCGCTGGCTGACGCCCGCCTGTGGGCGTTCACCGCGTGTTCACCGCCGTTCATCGGCCCGTCCACCGCGGGCTGGCACAACTAGGGCACTCACCCGGGGAGCGGATCCCAGGGAACACGGAGACCCAGGAGGAATGTGATGGGCGTGCAGAAGTCGCTGAGTTGGCTGGTGGCCCTGGTCGGAGTGTGGGAGGTGGCCGCGCCGTTCGCCCTCGGCGCCACCGCGACAACGGCGTACCTGGCCGACGCGATCATCGTCGGCGTCGCGCTGATCGTCCTCGGCGCCTGGGCCGCCCTGTCGGACCAGCGCGGCACCGATCGCGCGCTCGACTGGATCAACGCGGTGCTGGGCGTCTGGCTGATCGCGGCGCCGTTCGTGCTCGGCTACACGGGCGTCACCTACGCCCTCTGGAGCGACGTGATCGTCGGGATCGCGGTCGCCGTCCTGGGCGGCTGGGCCGCCGTGGCCCTGGGCCAGACGCACCATCCCCAGGCCATGTGAGGCCCACGCCTCTCCGGCCCGGGCCCCGCGGCTCCGGCCGGAGAGGATCTCGCCCCGGCGGCTCCCCGCCGCCGTGGCGCCCGACCGGGGGCGCGGGATCAGCCCCGCCCCCGGTCAACCCAGCTCCCGATCAGCCCCTCTCCCGAGTGGCCCCGGCCAGACCTCTGGCCGGGGCTGCGCCATGCTGCGGGGCGTCGCGGGGACTGCGCCTGCCGTTACGCCGGGGCCCCGCCGGGCGAGCTGGACCCGTCCTCGCCTGGCACCGAGCGCGGCATCCAGTACCCGACGCCGCGCTCGGTGCGCAGGTAGCGGGGGCTGGCCGGGTCAGTCTCGAGCTTCGCTCGCAGGCGGTGGACGTACACCTTGAGGTAGTCGGTGTCGCCGCCCGAGTCCGGTCCCCAGACGCGCGCCAGCAGCACGTCGTTCTCGACCACCCGCCCCGCGTTGCGTGCGAGCAGCTCGAGCAGGCGGAACTCGGTGCTCGTCAGGCGCACCTCGCGCCCCCTCACCGCCACGCGGTGTGCTGCCCAGTCGATGCGCAGGTCCCCCAGCGCGAAGGCCGGATCGTCGGCGGCGACATGGCCGCTCGCGCGCCGCAGCACCGATCGGATGCGGGCGAGGAGCTCGAGGTGGCCGAACGGCTTGACAACGTAGTCGTCGGCGCCCAGCTGCAGGCCCCGCACCTTGTCGAGCTCGTCGTTGCGGACGGTGAGGATCACGACTGGCACGTCGCTGAACAGGCGGATCTGCCGCAGCACCTCGTAGCCGTCCGCGTCGGGCATCTGGAGGTCGAGCAGGACGGCGTCGGGGTGCGCGGTCTCCAGCAGCCCGAGGCCCTCCTCGCCGCTGGGAGCGGTCAGCACCTCCCAGCCCGGCTCCTGGAGGGTGATGGTGAGCCCGATGGCGCTCCGCACGTCAGGCTCGTCGTCGATCACGAGGATCCTAGTCGTCGCCCGGTCCATCGCATCCCTCCTTCGCGGCCGGCAGCGTGAGGCAGAACCGGCTGCCGCCGCCGGGCCGCGGCTCGTGCCACAGCCGTCCGCCATGGAGCGCGACCAGCTCGCGCGAGATGTACAGCCCGAGGCCGAGGCCGCCCTGGGCGCCGCCGGCCGGGGCGGCGGAGTAGAACTTGTCGAAGACGTGCTCGCGATCCGCGGCCGGCACCCCCGGGCCGTCGTCCTCGACGCAGATCCGCACGTCGGCGCCGTCGCGCGCCACCCGGACACCGATCTGACCGCCCTGCCGGCCGAACTTGAACGCGTTGTGCAGCAGGCTCGACAGCACCTGGTCGAGCCGCCGGCGGTCGGCGTCAACCGGGGGCAGGCCTGCCTCCGCTGCGATGGCGACCTCCTGGCGACGGGTCTCGAACAGCGGCTGCAGCGATTGCGCCAGCCGCCGGACGCGGTCCTCGGCATCGGTCGGCTCCCGGCGCAGGGCGACGGCGCCGGCCTCCACGCGGGCGCCGTCTAGCAGGTCGCTGATGAGCGTCTCGAGGCGCCCGAGGTTCGCCTCCACCATCTCGGTGGCGCGTGCGCGCTCCGCCGCGGGCAGCCGGGCCCAGTCCGCCACCGAGGGCATGAGGGTCTTGAGGACGGTGAGGGGCGTCCGCAGCTCGTGGGCGACCGCCGAGAAGAACGACTGCCGGGCGTCCTCGAACTGGCGCAGCCGGGCGAGCTGCGCCTGCTCCTCCGCGTGCAGCCGGGCGTTGCGGAGCGACAGCTCGGTCTCCCTCGCGAGCGCGCGCAGGGCCAGCCACTCGCCGTCGTCGAGCGGGCCGCCTGCCCGCCCGATCACGAGCGCCCCGGGCTCGCCGCCGCCCTGCGCCTCGAGCCGGATCCCGGCCACGACGCGAGTGGCCGGATCGGGCCAGCCGGCCGGCAGGTCCGTGCCCGCGGCCGGGCCGGCGAGGAACGTCTCGTCGGTGGCGATCTGCCAGCCCCACGATGCCGGGGTGAGCGCGGCTGGCGTCGCCTCGGCCCGGCCCAGCGACGCCGTCATCCGCCAGCAGCCCAGGACGGGCTCACACAGGAAGACCAGGCCGACGTCGGCCGCAAGCAGGCGCTGCGCGCCCGCCAGCAGCGCGCGGAGGGCATGCCCCAGGTCGTCCCGAGGCTGGTTCAGCTCGAAGAACAGCTCGTTGAGCAGGACCATCTGCGCCGCGTTGCGCTCCGCGAGCGCCCGGTGGCGATCCTCGAGGCGGACCTGCGTGGTGAACGCCACCGCCAGTGCCCCGACGATCAGCAGCACGAACAGCTTGCCGACCGCCATGTAGGCGTCGAGGGTCACCCAGTCGCCGCCCTCCCGCAGGACGACCGCGGCGACGTGGAGCGCGCCGGCGCTGAGGATCCAGGCCGCGGCGGTGCGGCCGGCGAATGCCACGGCGAGCTCCACCGCCAGCAGCAGGAAGAGCGGGAAGAACGGGCTGTGGGCGCCCCCCGTGAGCAGCGTCAGCGAGGTGGCCTGGATCGCGTCGGCCACGAGCAGGGCGGACGCGCGACCCGTGGCGAACGGCCGCCGGGCCAGCGCGGCCACCGACACGATCGCGTTGAGCGCCCCGGCGGCGGCGAACAGCGCCGGCAGGCCGGGCGCCTGCCCGCTCCCGAGCGGCGCCAGCAGCAGCGCCGCGCCAAGTGCGGCCCAGCGGAGGCCGAGCAGGAGGCGGTCAGCCCGCGGGAGCGAGGCGGCCTCCGCCCTGGCCGCCCGGCCAAGCGGGCCCGGTGGGGGCGCCGGGTCGCCTCCACCCCGCAGCAGGGAGGCCGCCCGGCGCCGCGGCGTCACCGGCGCCGTGGCGTCACCGCCGCCAGGCCTCGCCCGTGCGCATGGCCCGCAGGGTGCCCGCCGTGACGACCAGCCAGAACGCGGCGAGCAGCACGAACAGCAGCACGGCGATCCCCTCGAGCAGGCTCGACCCCCAGGCCCGTGCGAGGGCGAGGGTGCTGGCCGTGTACGCGCCGAGAGGGAAGGTGAACGCCCACCAGCCGATGCCGAACGGGAGTCCGCCGCGACGCAGGTAGCGCGCCAGGAGCAGCGCGGCGGCGGCCAGCCACCACAGGCCGAAGCCCCAGAGGGCGGTCGCCGAGAGCATGGACAGGGTCTCGACCGGCGCGGCGCCGGGGCCCCAGTGCGCCGCCCCGGCCTGCCCCAGCCGCACCAGCACCAGCGCCCCGACGCCAACCGGCCCGAGGCCGATCCACAGCGACGGCGCGAGCTGGGCCGGCAGCATCGGGTGGAAGACCAGCCGGTCGTACAGGAGCGAGGCGACGAGCAGGAACAGCAGCAGGCCCATGCCGAAGAAGGCGTAGCCGGCGGCGAGCAGGGTCTCGGCGTCGGCCGGGCTCGCGTGGGGCATCAGGGGCAGGAGGCCCAGGGGCACGATGATGTTCACCACGGGCGGGATGAACCAGGCGCCGTTGGCGGTGTGCGGGCCGACCTGGTGCTCGACGAACAGCAGGTAGGCGAACACGACGCTGATGGCGAAGGCGAGCACCACGCCGACGAGCGCGAGCACCTCGATCACGGCCGTCACGACGTCGGCGGCGCCCAGCGAGGGGCTGACGGTCGCCAGGCCCACGGCCAGGACGAGGATGCCGCCCGGGAAGGTCCCGTACAGCGCCCCCGCGAACGGGCTGCGCAGGTCCGCCATCGCGGCGGCGGGGTGGCGCAGCCAGCGCGCCACGTAGGGCACGCCGAGGACGATGGCGAGCAGCGCGCCGAGCCCCACCATGGTGAGGCCCAGGGCGCGCCCGGCGTCGCGGAGCGCGGCGTCGTTGCCGGGGTTCTGGTAGGCGATGATGCCGACCACCGCGGTCCCCATGACCGCGCCGAACCAGCCGGGGTGGAACCCGTGGAGTCGGCCGAGCTGCGCCTCGGCAGGCGCGGGCGCGGGATTGGCCGTGGCGGACATTGGTACCTCCGAGCTGACAGGTGCTGGACGGGCGCTCACAGCAGGTCGAGCGCCATCTTGGCGGCGATGATCCAGAGCAGGATTCCGATGAGGCGTTTGAGCTGCGCGCTGGTCAGACGCGTCTGCATGAGGTGGGAGCCGACGAGCGAGCCGACGGCGGCCAGGACGGCCATGGTCCCCAGGAAGACCGGGTCCAGGCTGCCCACGGCAGCGTGGCCCAGGAAGCCGGACAGCGAGCTGAACACGACCGCGAGCGCGGTGGTCCCGGCCGCCGTCTTGGCGTCAAGGCCGCTCCAGGTCAGGCCGGGAAGGATGATGTTCCCCCCGCCGACCCCGAGGAGGCCGCCCAGGAACCCGGCCAGCCCGCCCACACCGAGCCCGACCCCCGCCTCGGCGGCGGGCCCGCGCTCCCGCCGCTCAGCCGGCGGGCGGTAGAACAGCATCATCGCGCCCGCGAAGACGAGGAAGGCCACGAACAGGGTGAGCAGGACCGTGCGGTCCACCGCCGCCGAGAGCGCCGCCCCGATGGGCGCGAGGACGACCGCGGCGACCAGGATGGGGATCCCGGCCCGCCAGTCGATGAGCCGGCCCCGGGCGTAGCTGACGGTGGCCGCCGAGAGGCTGACGGCGTTCAGCAGGAGCGCGGCCGAGCTCGCCTGCCCGAGCGGGACGCCGAGGTAGTAGAACAGCGGCACGAACAGGAACGCCGCGCCGAGGCCGGCCATCGCCATGACCCCGGAGAAGACGAGGACCGTTGCGCCGCCGACGACGAGGAGGACCATGATCGCCCAGCGTCCGCGCGGCTCAGCGCGGGTAGCCCGAGCAGGCCGTGCAGACGAGCCGCCCCTCGGCGACCCTCAGGTAGGGCTCCGCGACGAGCTCGCCGCAGCCGGGGCAGACCGCGAACCGGACAATCTCCTCGGGCTCGATCCACGACCGGGCCTCGATGGGGCCGACGGCCATCACCGCCTCGGCCGGCGCGTCCCAGACCAGATGGACGACCTCCATCTGCTCGTCGTCCGGGATCTGCGAGGCGGGCACCCCCGCGGCGCGCTTCTGCATGAACGAGGTCGCGCGGATCTGCGGCTGGACCGTCGGCCGGTAGGCCACGCGCACCGCCCGCGCGGACGCCTTGTCGAACAGGGTGACGGCGAACTTGCCCTCGCGGCTCTTCTCGATGTTGCCCTTGCCGAAGGTGCAGCCGGTCGTGTACTGGATGCCGTCGCCGAAGCACATCCCGCCGTGGAAGTCGCCGATCTCGACGATCGCGTGCAACTCCTTGGCCCCCGCGCGCTCCACGCCCAGCGCCCGCATCGCGGCGAGCCCAAGGCGGACGCCGGCGGTGCTGGCCCAGCAGCGGTGCCCGTGGAAGGCGAGGGCCCCCGCCAGGATCTCGGTGTCGTCCATGTCGCTCAGTTCCCGATCAGTAGTAGAGCACGCGGTCGGCCGCGTCCATCTCGGTGAAGAACCCACCGGGCACCACCATGGACGCCGCTGGCAGGAGGCCGGCCGCGGGATCGATGCCCCGTCCGCTCGCGCTCGCCGGGCACACGAGCAGCCGGCCGCCCAGTCGCCCGAACTCGGCCAGCAGGTCCGCCAGCGGGGCGAAGCCGGGCGCCGCCACGCCCTCGGCGCGGCCGGGGAGAGCCAGGTCAACGGCCGGCCCCTGGAGGCCCACGGCCACCGCGCGGCCACCGCGGAGGGCGCCCACCGCCATCGCCATGGGCATGCTGGCAAGCTCGGGCTCGGCGGGGCCGTGGGTCATCATGAACAGAAAGCGCTGCGGTTCTGACATCGTCATGCTCCGATCGACAGGTGTGGTGGGGCGGGCGGTCAGCCGCCGGGGCGGGGATCGGTGTCGCGAGCGTCCGCGCTCGTGCGCTGCGCCGCGTCGCCTGCCGCCGGGGCCGGGTCGCGCGAGCCGGGACCTTCTGGCCGGGTCAGCCCTCGCCCAGCCAGCCGGCGATCACGGCCGGGTTCGGGACGCGGCCGTAGCTCACGACCTTGCCGTCGATCACCAGGCCGGGCGTGCTCATGATCCCGTAGGCCATGATGTCCCGGTACTCGGTGACCTTGACGAACTCCGCCTCGATGCCGAGCGAGGCGGCCGCCTCGCGGGCGTTCTTCTCGAGCCGGATGCAGTTGCTGCACCCCGATCCGAGGATCTCGATCTTCTTCATGCCGGGTGGTACCTCCGGTGGCGGGCGCCGCGACAGGCGCTCAGGGGATGAGGGCGTTGAACAGGTAGCCGATGATCAGGATGCCGATCGTCACGATCGTGGCGAAGGTCGCGATGAGGGGCGGCTTGATCACCCGCTTGAGGATCACGAACTCGGGCAGGCTGATGGCCGTGATCGCCATCATGAACGCGAGGGTGGTCCCCAGCGGCATGCCCTTGCCGAGCAGCGCCTGCACGATCGGGATGGTGCCCGCCGCGTTCGAGTAGAGCGGGATCGCGATGAGCACGACGATCGGCACCGCGAACGGGTTGGACCGCCCGCCGATGGCGGCGACCAGCTCGGTCGGCGCGTAGCCGTGGATGAGCGCGCCGATCCCGATCCCGACCAAAAGGTACGGCGTGATCCGCTTGACCAGGTCCTTGGTGTAGGCCCAGGCGTCGCGGACGCGGTCCTCCCAGGTCCGCCGGATCTCCACCACGGCGCCCGCGGAGCCCTGGAGCTCCCAGACGTAGTCCTCGACGAAGCGCTCCATGCGAAGCCGCCCGATGACGAGGCCGCCCACGATCGCGACCGCCAGGCCCGCCGCCATGTAGACGAGGGCGATGCCGGGCCCGAACAGGCCCCACAGCAGGACGAGCGCCACCTCGTTGACCATCGGGCTGCTGATGAGGAACGCGAACGTCACCCCGAGCGGGATGCCGGCCTCCACGAAGCCGATGAAGAGCGGCACAGCGGAGCAGGAGCAGAACGGCGTCACGATGCCGAACGCGGCCGCCGCCACGGAGCCCGCCACGTTGCCCCGGCCGGCGAGTGCCGCCCGAACCTTCTCGGGCGGGAAGAAGCCGCGGATCAGCGTCACCACGGTGATGATGCCCAGGAGAAGCAGCAGGACCTTGGGCACGTCGAGCAGGAAGAACGCGATCGCCTCGCCGAAGTGGGAGCCGCGCTCGAGGCCGAAGACGCTGAACGTGAGCCAGTCCGAGAGCGGCGCCTCGGCGAGCCAGGCGACCAGCCAGGCGACGGCCGACGCGCCGGCAGCCAGCCGGAACGGGATGCGGCGCCGCATGGCCGACACGGACAGGGCGGTCACCGGAGGACCTCGCCGAGCGTGAGGAGCGCGGCCAGGCAGGCCCGCTCGTCACGCTCGTAGTAGACGCGGCGCGAGTCCGCGCCGTCCCGCGCGGCCCGGACGAGGCCTGCGTCTCGCAGGCGGGCGAGGTGGTTGCTCACGTTGTTCTCGCGGGCGCCCAGGGCGGCGGCGAGCTCGCACACGCAGTGCGGGCCGTCCCGCAGGAGGGCGAGGATGCCCATGCGGGTCCCGTCCGCGAGCAGAGCCGCGACCGCCAGCGGTGCCGCCACGTCGGGCGCCCGGTACGCCATGCGCAGGTCCGGCAGGACGGGGAGCTCAGTCTGCATCGGCGGCCTCCGCGGACGCTGGAACGGAGGCCCCGGCCCCGAGTGGTTCGGGGGCCGGGGCCACGATGGAGTGGCAGGGGTGCGAGGTCACATACATCTCAGTGAGGAGTGTCTCATATGGCTATGAGCTAATGTAGGCCGAACGGCCCGTTTGTCAATCCAGATGTCCCGGCAGCGCTGGCCATCCTGGCCGGCGGGCGCGGTGACTGGGCAGCCGGATGCGCGGAGCACGCGACGAGGCTCCGGTCGGCGGCGCGCCGGCCTCAGGCCGCCGCGGGCCCGCCGTCCGCCCCGCGCAAGAGCAGGACGGGCAGCGACGACGCATGCACCACGCCCTCCGCGACGCTCCCGAGCAGCAGGTGCGTGAGGCCCCGGCGACCGTGGGTCCCCAGGACGATGAGA
Source organism: Chloroflexota bacterium (assembly GCA_021825385.1). Classification (GTDB taxonomy): domain Bacteria; phylum Chloroflexota; class Limnocylindria; order Limnocylindrales; family CSP1-4; genus JAKAHU01. The sequence continues at coordinate 18,821 of JAKAHU010000035.1, forward strand.
TCCGCCCCCCACCGCTGGGCCTCGTCCAGGATGGCCCGAGCGGGGTCTCCGGCATCGGTCTCGAGGAGGACGGTGTCGAACGGCACGCTCACGTCGCCGACGGACGCCCGCGCCGCCTCGAGGATCGCGGCGCCGGATTCCCGGAGGGCCCCCTCCAGCCGCTCGATGTCGAGGAGGGCCGCGTCCGACCACGAGGCGAGCAGGACGCCGAAGTCCACCACGTGGGCGGCGCGCAGGGCGGCGCCCTGGTTGCCGGCCAGCCTGAGAGCCTCCCGCAGCGCCCGGGACGATGGGGCGCTGCCGTCTACCGCAACGAGGATCCGCTGATACATGCCAACTCCTTGATTGGGCCGCGTGGCGCCAGTCGCGCCCGCCGCCCTGGGCTGCACCCCTGCCGTTCAAGAAAAGATCTCATGGCCAACTGAGATATCGCACGGGCCAATGCGCACGGACTCGCGGCCGACCGGCCCCCGGCGACACCCGTGACGCGGCCCGTCCGGGGTTGCCGGCCTGGCGAACGGCCGGTGGGGCGGCCCCGTCGCACCGCCCGCCGCCGGGACCCAGCCTCCCTTGACCCTCAAGCCACTCGAAGCTCTACCCTCGTACCATGCGCATCGCCGAGCTCGCCCGACTGGTCGGGATCGCCCCGTCCGCCGTCCGCTGGTACGAGCAGGCAGGCGTGCTCC
>JAKAHU010000283.1 GCA_021825385.1 Chloroflexota bacterium
CGTCAACGCCTTGACGGCGGCCGACGCCGTGCTCATCCCGATCCAGTGCGAGTACTACGCTCTCGAAGGTCTGACCCAGTTGATCGCCACCGTGAACCTCGTCAGGGATCACCTCAACCCGGCCCTCGCGATCAAGGGCGTCGTCATGACGATGTACGACGCCCGGACGAACCTGTCGGCCGAGGTGACGGCCGAAGTCCGTCGCCACCTGGGTGACGCCGTGTACGAGACGATCATCCCGCGCAGCGTCCGCCTCTCGGAGGCGCCAAGCTTCGGCCAGCCGATCGCGCTCTATCGGGCCGACTCCAAAGGTGCGCAGGCGTACGCGGCGCTGGCGGCCGAGATTCGCCGCCGGGATGGCCGGGCGGGCGGCAACCAGGGCCTTGCCACGGTCGAGCCTGCCGTTGAGGCCGGGCCCCGGCCGGTACTCGAAGCGCGGCGCCATCCGGCGAACGTCCCGGCGGACCCGAGCGTCGTCCCGGGTACCCTGGTGACGGAGACGCACGTGCACATCGAGTCCCTGGCCGACCGGCCTGTGATGGTCGAGTCTTGACCCCACGATCTGAACGGCCCGTGTCCGCCCTCGGGCGGGGCCTCGCCTCGCTGATTCCGCAGCGCGAGCCGGCCCTCGCGGCCCCGGTCGAGATCCCCCTGGCCAGGATCAGGCGCAACCCGTTCCAGCCCCGCCAGCGGGTCGAGCAGGAAGCGCTCGAGCAGCTTGCCGCGAGCATCGCCGAACACGGCGTGATCCAGCCGGTGCTCGTCACCCAGACCCTCGACGGCTACCAGCTCGTGGCCGGCGAACGTCGCGTCCGGGCCGCCCAGATGGCCGGCCTGGAGCGGATCCCCGCCGTCATCCGCCAGCTGGCCGATCACGCCCAGCTCGAGCTCGCGCTGGTCGAGAACATCCAGCGCACGGACCTCGACCCAATCGAGGAAGCGCACGCCTTCCGTCAGCTGATCGACGAGTTCGGCTTCACCCAGGAGCAGCTCGCGGCCCGGTTCGGGCGGGCCCGGTCGACCGTCACGAACACGCTCCGTCTGCTCGAGACCGACCCGCGGGTCCAGGCGGCCGTGAGCGACGGGACGATCACCGAAGGCCACGCCCGGGCCCTCGCCGGCCTGCCGACCACCCATCAGGCACGGCTGCTCGACGTCGTCGTCTCGCGCGAGCTGTCCGTCCGCCAGACAGAGGAGCTCGTGCGGCGCGTGCGGGATGGCGCCCCGGAACGGCCGAAGCAACGGACGCAGGAGGCGGACCCCGACCTCGAGCGGGTCGAGGAGGACCTTCGGCGCTCGCTGGGCACCAAGGTCAGCCTGATGCGCTCGCGGCGAGGCGGCCGGATCGTGATCGAGTACTACAGCGATGAGGAACTCGGGCGCCTCTACGAACGCCTGATCGGAGGAACTGAGTGACCGAGGAAGCGACCCGCTCGAAGAAGCCGGCCCCGCCCGACGAGGGCGCGAGCGCCGGCGGGAACGGCAGGAAGCCAGCCCGGACGAACGCCGCCAGCGCCTACACGGCCGCCAGCATCCAGGTCCTGGAGGGTCTCGATGCCGTTCGGCGCCGGCCTGGGATGTACATCGGCTCGACCGACGTGCGCGGCCTCCACCACCTGGTCTGGGAGGTTGTCGACAATTCGATCGACGAGGCGATGGCCGGCCATGCGACCAGGATCGAGGTGACGATCCACGCCGATGGGATCGTCGAGGTTCAGGACGATGGCCGTGGCGTGCCGGTCGGGCGCCACGTGACGGGCAAGGATGCGCTCGAGGTCGTGCACACCGTCCTCCACGCCGGCGGCAAGTTCGGCGGCGGCGGCTACAAGGTCTCCGGCGGCCTGCACGGCGTCGGCGTCAGCGTCGTCAACGCGCTTTCCGAGTGGATGCGGGTCGAATCGGCTCGGGACGGCTTCGTTTGGGCCCAGGAATACGCCCGCGGCAAGCCCACGATGCCGGTCACCAAGCTGGGACCCTCGCACGGCCGCCACGGAACCCGAACGCTCTTCCTGGCCGACCGCGAGATCTTCGAGACGATCGACTACTCGTTTGACACGATCGCCCAGCGGCTGCGCGAATCGGCGTACCTGAACAAGGGCCTCTGGATCAGGCTGGTCGACGAGCGGACCGACCGGGAGCGCTCGTTCTACTTCGAGGGCGGCCTGATCTCGTTCGTGCGGCACATGAACCGGAACAAGGAGACGCTCACCGCCCGGCCGATCTACGTCGAGCGGCGCGAGGGTGGGACCCAGGTGGAGGTCGCCCTCCAGTACAACGACACGTACACCGAGAACGTGCTCTCGTTCGCCAACAACATCAACACCGTCGACGGCGGGACGCACGTCACCGGCTTCCGGGCGGCCCTGACGAGCTCGCTCAACGACTGGGCCCGACGGGTCGGCATCCTGAAGGACTCGGACCCGAACCTGACCGGCGACGACGTCCGCGAGGGCCTGACCGCCGTCATCAGCGTCAAGCTCGTCGAGCCCCAGTTCGAGGGCCAGACGAAAGCGAAGCTGGGCAACGCCGAGGTGAAAGGGCAGGTCCAGGCCGCTGTCTCCGACGGCCTGACTCAGTACCTCGACGAGAACCCCGCCGACGGGCGGCGGATCATCGAGAAGTGCCTGACCGCCTCGCGTGCCCGTGAAGCGGCGCGCAAGGCGCGCGACCTCGTCATTCGCAAGGGTGCCCTCGATGGGCTCTCCCTGCCCGGCAAGCTGGCCGACTGCCAGGAGCGCGACCCGGAGCGGAGCGAGCTGTACATCGTCGAGGGCGACTCGGCCGGTGGCTCGGCCAAGCAGGGACGGGACCGGCGCTTCCAGGCGGTCCTGCCGTTGCGGGGCAAGCTCCTGAACGTCGAGAAGGCACGGCTCGACAAGATCGTCGCCAGCGAGAACGTCCGCCCGCTGATCATCGCCCTGGGGGCCGGGATCGAAGGGATCGGCGACAGCTTCGACATCTCGAAGCTGCGCTACCACCGGATCATCATCATGACCGATGCCGACGTGGACGGTGCCCACATCCGGACGCTTCTGCTCACCTTCTTCTATCGGCACATGCCCAAGGTGATCGAGTCCGGCTATCTGTTCATCGCCCAGCCGCCGCTCTACCGGATCAGCACGGGCAAGGTGACCCGCTATGCCCAGACGGAGAAGGAGCGCGACGAGATCATCCGCCAGATGAATGCCAAGAACGTCTCGGTCCAGCGCTTCAAGGGCCTTGGCGAGATGAACGCCGACCAACTCTGGGAAACGACGATGAACCCCGAAACCCGGACGCTCCTGCGCGCCGAGATCGAGGACGCCGCCGAGGCGGACGCGATCTTCACGATGCTCATGGGCGAGCGGGTCGAGCCGCGCAAAGAGTTCATCAAGGCCGAGGCACGCAAGGTGCGCAACCTTGACATCTGAGACGGAGACGGCGGCCGGCGGCCGGATCGGCCCGGGGGCGACAACGGGCCCCGCCTCGGGCGCCGGCGGCGGCGCCAAGGCCCTGCCCGACGTGCGGATTGGAGGTCGTCGGATCCTCCTGACCCCGCACAACTGCTTCGCCTGCGGCGAGCTGAACGTCCATGGCCTGCACCTCGACCTTCATGCCCGAGAGAACCGCTGCTGGAGCGAGCTCGAGCTGCCGGAACGGTTCGAGGGATGGGCGGGGATCGCCCACGGCGGGATCGTGTGCACGATCCTGGACGAGGTCATGGCCTGGGCAATCGTGGGCCAGGATGCCTGGGGCGTCACGGCCCGGATGACGGTCGAGTTCAAGCGCCCGATCCGGGTGGGCACCAGGATCCGCGCCGAGGGCTGGGTCGTCCGGGCCCGCCGCCGCCTGTTCGACACGGCCGCCCGGATCGTCGAGGTCGAAACGGGAGCCGAGCTCGCCGCGGCCGAGGCGACCTACGTCGCGGCTCCCGAGGAACGCAAGCGCGAACTCAAGGAACGCTACGCCTACCGGCTCGTGCCGGAGGAGACCGCGGAGACGGGCGCGCCAGTGCCTGCCGAGAGCCACCGCACGCCCGAGCCGCCCGAGACGGTGGACGGAGCATGACCGGCAGCGCAACCGCGGCCGCCCTGACGACCGCCACCCCGACTGCCTCCGCCGGCATGATCGCCAGCGCGGCACCCGCCCCCGCCGCGGCCGCGACTGCCGCGACCGCAACCAGCGGCAGCCGGCCCGGC